>JAGYOT010000114.1 GCA_018399455.1 Desulfobacterales bacterium | reverse complement strand
AGAGGGGCTCCTTGAGAATGACATCCGGGTGATTTATCCTCTAAATGAAGAGGGTCATCAGGGAGACGAAAAATGAATCCACAAGCCGGGCAGGTATTGTTCGTAGACGATGAATCAGAGTTTCGTGAATTGATTTCGCACCTCCTGGAAAGAGAAGGATTTTCCGTTCTCACCGCAAGCGAAGGCGAATCCGCCCTAAAAACAGTGCGTACGGGGAAACCGGACGTGGTGCTCTCGGATATTAAAATGCCGGGAATGGACGGCATGGAATTGCTCAAAAGTCTTCAAAAATTGGACCCTGAACTCCCGGTTGTACTCATTACAGGCTACGGGGATATTCCGGGAGCCGTGGAGGCCATGCAGGCCGGGGCGTATGATTATCTCGTAAAGCCTTTTCAGCACGACGAAACTATACGGGTATTGCGCAGGGCCATGGATGAGCGTCGCCAAAAGCTGAAAGGGAAGTTTTTGGCCGAACACATGCAGAGAAACGTTTCCTTAAGTGAAAATATGGGCCCGAGCGAGGCGGTCGGCGAACTTATTCCCCTGGTCAACTGTGTGACCGACTCGGATCTGACCGTGATCATATCCGGTGAGACGGGTTCGGGAAAGGAGCTTGTGGCCAGGGCCATTCATAACAACAGTCACCGGTCGGATGCTTCGTTTCAGCCTGTGGACTGTGGGGCGATATCCGAAACCCTGCTGGAAAATGAACTGTTCGGACACGAAAAGGGATCTTTCACAGGCGCCCAGGAACGAGCGCAGGGAAAATTTGAAGCTGCAAGACAGGGAACCTTGTTACTGGATGAGATTTCCAATATGCCGTTGAACGCCCAGGCGAAACTTTTGAGGGTGCTTCAGGAAAAGAAAATATACCGGATCGGTGGCACAAGCCCGGTCGATGTGGATGTCCGCCTGCTGGTGGCAACCAACGAGGACCTGGCCGCCAAGGTATCGGCGGGGATGTTCCGGAAGGATCTTTTTTATCGGCTAAATGAATTCAGCCTCCGGGTCCCCCCGCTTCGCGAACGCAGAGAAGATATACCCTACCTGGCCAAAAAGTTCCTGGACATCACCGGTGCTGAATTAAAAAAGGGGGCAAAAGATTTCTCGGAGCCGGCCATGCAAATGCTGGTTGAACATGACTGGCCGGGAAACGCCAGGGAACTCAGGAGCGTTATTCGCCGGGCCGCACTGCTTGCAGATGATGAAACAATTACGGAAAAACACCTCGAGCTGCACAGCTCGGCTGCAACTGCCAGGACGGCATCCGCCCCCAACAATAAAACAGCCCCCTTTGAAGGCCTTTCTCTTAAGGAGATAGTATCCCGCAACACAGTTTCCGTGGAGAGGGAGGTACTGCTGAAAATGCTGCGGCACACGGGAGGAAACAAAGCAAAGGCGGCCAGAATACTTCAAATCGATAACAAGACCGTCCATACAAAAATCAAACAACTCGGAATCAATACAAACGGAGGTGATCATAATGGTTAAAAAACGTGAGGAGTCCGGTTTTGAAGGCATTTTCAAAGGTTTTACAGACCTGGTGGAAAAGCTGGGCGAATTGGCAGACAAGGGGGAACAGCTGTCCAGGACCGGTGAAATCCACTGGAAAGAAGGACAGGAAAAGGGAGTAAAAGGGGTCTACGGCTTTTCGGTCAAAATGGGTGTGGGAGGCGAGGAAGTGACGGTCGAGCCTTTCGGCAATATCCGGCGGGACAAGAAATCCGGGGAAACGGTTGTCGAAGAAACACGGGAGCCAGTGGTCGACATATTCGAGGAAGACGATCACACCCTCGTGGTGGCGGAAATGCCCGGCATCAGCCCGGAGAACGTGAATTTGAAGGTAAGGGACGACATTCTCGTGATTCATGCAGAAAAGGGGGACAAGAAATATCACAAGGAAGTCCGGCTGCCCCGCTCCTATCCCCGGGAAAAGATGCAGGTTTCATGCAACAACGGCATACTCGAGATCCGGTGTGAAATGTAAGGGCCGGTCTGGCTGAAGGCCGGACAGTAAACGGCACCGGCCGCAATTAAAAGGTGATTTCTCAAATGAATGAAAACGGATTCTTAAAACTGAAAGTTTCGGAAGCCCTTGGCAAGGACATTGGAAAGGCCTATGCCCGAATGGGTCCCGAGGACCTTGAAAAATTGAACCTCGCTATCGGGGATGTGATTGAGATTTCAGGAAAGCGAAAAACCGTATGCAAGGCAATGCCGGCATACAAGGAGATCCGCGAACAATCCCGCATTCAGATCGACGGGCTCAGCAGGGAAAACGCAGGCGTGGGGCTTGATGAATTTGTAGAGGTCCGGAAAGTAGAGGTTTCACTTGGAAAGAAGATACAACTTGCTCCTGTCACCATTACCCCGTACGCCCGCGACCTTAAATACATCCAGAGCCTGCTGGATGGATTGCCGGTGATTGAAGGAACCCGTATCCGTGCCATGCTGTTTGGAAGCCGGGCGGCAGATTTCAAAGTGGAATATACAGTCCCCAAAGGGCCTGTACTGCTGACCCCAGAGACCGATATAGGAATCGGGGAAAACCGCGAAGAAGAGGCTGCAAGAGGCGTATCCTATGAAGAAATAGGAGGATTAAGGCTTGAACTGCCGCGCATACGTGAAATGATCGAACTGCCGCTTCGTTACCCGGAAGTATTCAAAAGACTGGGGATTGATGCACCCAAAGGGGTTCTTCTTCACGGGCCGCCGGGTTGCGGAAAAACCCTGATAGCCCGTGCTATCGCCCATGAAACCGAAGCCAATTTCTTTTCCATAAGCGGCCCAGAGGTGATTCATAAATTTTACGGGGAAAGTGAAGCACACCTGAGGAAAATATTCGAAGAAGCTGCCAGGAAAAAACCCAGCATTATCTTTCTCGACGAAATCGACGCCATTGCATCCAGGCGGGAAAAGGTTGTGGGAGAGGTGGAGAAAAGGGTCGTGGCCCAGCTTCTCGCCCTGATGGACGGGCTGACCAAACGACAGGATATTGTCGTCATTGCAGCCACCAATATTCCCAATACCCTGGATCCGGCGCTGCGCCGTCCGGGACGTTTTGACCGGGAGATATCGATTCCGATCCCTGACCGCAATGGAAGACTGGAAATCCTGGAAATCCACAGCCGGGGAATGCCTCTGGCCGAAGATGTGGATATGGAGTTTCTGGGGGAAATCACCCACGGCTTTGTGGGCGCCGACCTGGAAGCGCTTTGCCGGGAGGCGGCCATGATCTGCCTGCGGCGGATCATGCCTGATATCGATTATTCAATTACCCGAATTCCTTATGAAAAACTGATAGAACTCCAGGTATATATGGACGATTTCCTGTCGGCATTAAATGAAGTGGGAGCCTCGGCCATAAGGGAAGTATTTGTGGAGGTGCCCAATGTCCACTGGAAGGATGTGGGCGGTTTGGAGGAGGCAAAGTCCCGTTTGGCCGAAGCCGTGGAATGGCCGCTGAAATACGGGGCACTTTTTAAACAGGCCGACATAAAACCCCCAAAAGGTATCCTTTTAACCGGCTCCCCGGGATGCGGCAAGACGCTGCTGGCAAAGGCGATCGCCAATGAAAGCAAGGTCAATTTTATCTCAGTCAAGGGACCGGCTCTTGTTTCCAAGTATGTCGGGGAATCGGAACGGGAAGTAAGAGAGGTGTTCCGAAAGGCAAGGCAGGCCTCTCCCTGTATTATCTTCTTTGACGAAATAGACGCCCTGATCCCTAAGAGGGGGAGCGGCTCAACGGATTCTAATGTGGCCGAGCGCATCCTGAGCCAGTTTCTGGCCGAAATGGACGGAATCGAGGAGCTGAAAGGCGTGCTGGTGATGGGAGCCACCAACAGGATGGACATGCTGGACCCGGCTGTACTCAGGCCCGGCCGCTTTGATGAGATGTTGGAGATACCCATGCCGGATGAAAAAGAGCGTCGAAGCATCTTTGAAGTGCATCTCCGAAACAAGCCCCTTGCTTCAAACATCGATCTTGCGGACCTGGCTTCCAAATCGGACGGATTCAGCGGAGCGGAGATTTCATCGGTCTGCGCCAGGGCAGCTCTGGAAGCCGTACGGCGGGCGGTGGAGGCAGGCGGGAAAGATGATGAGCCAAACGTGTTGATCGAGCGCCATGACATGGACCATGCCCTGCAGGAGACAAAAAGCGGGCCGGTACAGCACAGGATCAGGGCAATCAATGTTTGACAGGACAGATGGGATAAAGGAGGAAAAGTCGCAATGCAGACAGACAAAGAATCGGCCATATATCTCTACTGCCTGGCAAGAACCGGGCTGGTCTCTGAAATCGAGGGCAAAGGCCTGGGCGGTGCCGGTCTTTTCATCTACGGGCATAATGACATTGCAGGCATAGCAAGCAGGGTCCCCCTTGAGGAATTCTGTGGGCCAAAGGCCGAGGAATTAAAACAGGAACTTTCATGGATAGGGCCCCGGGTTTCGCTGCACGAAAAAGTAATTGAAAAGATAATGCATTATTCCCCCGTGCTGCCGGCACAGTTCGGAGCTGTTTTTTCTTCTGCCCGGGCGCTTGAAGATTTCATGGAGCAGAACCATGAGGCCATTGGCAATTTTCTGGATCGAACGGCCGGAAAGCAGGAATGGTCCGTAAAAGCTTTCCTGGACAGAAAACTGGCCCAAAAAAGCCTTGTTGACCCCGGCTCCGAAAACCGGGAAGCAGCTCCTTCCGTATCTCCGGGAAAACAGTATTTTCAAAAAAAACAAATTATGGCCGGTGAAGAAAAAAAACTAAAAAGCCGGTTAAAAAAGATCAGTGACGATGTCTGGAGCAATTTGAAGGATTGCGCCTTTGACTTTAGTGAGCGCAAAGTCCTTGGCAGGGAGATCTCGGGCATGGACAGCGACATGATTCTAAACTGGGCATTTCTGGTGGACAAGGATCGCCACGCCGAGTTTTGCTCCAGGGTGTCTCAGGCAAAGATCCAGAATGAACCAGTAGGCCTGACGTTCGAGTACTCCGGGCCCTGGCCCCCATACAGCTTCTGCCCCTCTCTGGAGGCTAAAAAATGAAGCCGGAGCGGAGATACATTCTTTACTGCATTTTCCAAAGCCCGGAAAATCAGAAGCCGCCGCGCGAGTTAAAAATAAACGACCGGCTCGTGCGCATCATCTCCGGTAGCGGCTTGAAGGCTGTTATTTCCGGGATTTTGCCGGGAGAAACAAAGCCGGATGTCTCTCATATTCTTGCCTACAAAAAAATGGTCGAGCAGCTTCACTCCCACCCGGCCGTAAGCGGAATCATCCCCATGCGCTACGGGGCCTTTTTCGAAAGAAAACACCAAATTACCCGTATGCTTGAAAGTAACCGTGAGCATTATATTAGCCTTCTTAGAAAACTGGACGGCTGCGTGGAAATGGGCGTCCGGGTTTTGTTGGAAGTTTCGGGAACCAGGGAGGAAAAAACTGTTTCCGGGTTGGAAAACGGCCGTATAAAAAACCGATCAGCGCCTGCTGAAAATGCGAGGGCGCAGGGCAGGCAGTCAACCAGTGGCAAAGATTACCTGGCCGCCAGAAAGGCCTGTTACCAGCAGGAAAAGCAGTATGCCGAACAAATGGATGAGGCCGCCAAAAATTGCCGCAAAGTCTTTTCAGGTCTCTTTACAGAGAGCAAAACCGAGTATGTGGCTCCCGGATTTTTAAATAACAACGCGGCCCGGACGGTTGTATCGCTCTATTTTCTCGTTCCGCGAAAATTCATGGAACAATTCAAATTTCGATTCCAGGAACTAAGCCGGCTCAAACACGCAAAATTTCTCCTCAGCGGCTCCTGGCCTCCTTACAACTTTGTCACAGGCGGGGATTTAAATGGAAAGGATAATGACAAAAACGCAGAACCAAAAAATCTCGGAGCGCTACAAGAAGCTCTATGAGATGCTTTTGGAGGCCATTCCCTCCTCGATTCTTCTTATCGGCCCTGATATGCGAATTGTCTCGGCAAACCAGAATTTCCTGCAAAAAAGCCGCCAAACGCTTTCCACGACCATCGGCTGCCGCCTGGACGAAATATTTCCTGATGTCATCCTGGATCATATGAAGACAATGAACCAGATCCGCCGGGTATTCAGGGAAAACCATCCCACAACAGGCCAAAAAATGTTCTACCGCGCGCCCGGGGTCACCAAAAGAACCTATTACTACCGCATCCTGCCGTTCTCCTGGCAAGGGCAGGTTGAATACGTGATTCTGCTGATGGAGGATGTTACCGAGCAGATCCGGCTCAGCGAAGAGGTTCGCCGGATGGAAAGGCATCTGGCAAGCATCTTTGAAAGCGCAAGCGATATGATCCTTTCCACAGACACCCAAGGCAGGATCCTTTCGTGGAACCCGGCAGCGGAAAATATTTCCGGCTATACCTTCGAAGGCGTGGAGGGCCGGTTTTTCGCAGACGTTTTCAAAACAGAC
>JAGYOT010000113.1 GCA_018399455.1 Desulfobacterales bacterium | reverse complement strand
GCTCACGCGGACGCTAAACCAATATGCCACCGGCGCGGATCTGTTAAAAAATGTAAAATCAAAAATCAGCGGAGACGACATCCGGGAGGGTTTGAGTGCGATCATCAGTATCCGCATAAAATCTCCTCAATTTGAAGGCCAGACAAAGACCAAACTGGGAAACAGCGAGGTCAAGGGGGTTGTAGAATCTCTAGTTAATGAGAAGCTTAGTGTTTTTTTTGAGGAAAATCCTCCAGTTGCAAAAAAAATCGTAGCCAAGGCAGTGGATGCCGCCCGTGCCCGGGATGCTGCCAAGCGTGCCCGGGATCTGGCCCGGAGTAAAGGTGCGCTTGCTGATTCCACCCTGCCGGGAAAGCTTGCTGACTGTCAATATTCGGATCCGCAGTACCGGGAATTGTTTATTGTTGAGGGCGATTCAGCCGGGGGATCTGCAAAACTTGGTAGGGACCGTAAATCTCAGGCGATTCTGCCGCTCAAAGGCAAAATTTTGAATGTAGAAAAAGCCAGGTTTGATAAACTTCTGCGAAGCGAAGAAATAAAGAACATGATCACAGCGCTGGGCACCGGCATTGGCAGTGAGGAATATGATATTGAAAAAATCAAATACCATAAAGTGATCATTATGACGGATGCGGATGTTGACGGCTCTCATATCCGGACGCTTCTGCTCACCTTTTTTTATCGACAAATGCCTGAAATTATAGATAAAGGCTATTTGTATATTGCCCAGCCACCGCTTTTTAAGGTTGGTAAAGGCAAAAAAGCCATTTATCTGAAAGACGAACGAGAATATATGGACTATATTCTAAAGCGCGTCTGCGAGAATGTGCGTTTGACAATGGATTCTGACGAAACCGGACTTGAGGGGCGGCAATTATACATGTTTATCTCCAATCTGGCGGATTATTTCAACATTTTAGGCCGATTGGAAAAACATGGGATCTATTCGGAACTAGTGGAATTGATGATTAAAAGCGGAGTCGAGGACAAGCAGTTTCTCCAGAGTGATGAGCGAATGAGTGCCCTGCGGGATATACTGCTGGCCAATGGCTATGAGGCAAGTGCCTATACCTGGAACATGGAGCGCAATGTCTATGAAATGACGGTTACCTCAACCCAGCAGGACGCACTTAACATGGTTTTTAAGGATCAGACCGCCAGAAACCGGATACCGGTTAAAATCGGCCGGGGATTGGTCCATTCAACAAATTTTCAAAAAGCCCTTGTTTTATACAAAAAAATAGGGGCGTATGATAGGCCGCCTTTTGTTTTGGTGAAAACAGACAAAGAAACCCCGCCCATCCGGGTGGAAAGCAAGGAAACCCTGATCAATCAGATGATTGAGGACGGAAAAAAGGGGTTGAGCATTCAGCGTTACAAAGGTCTGGGGGAGATGAATCCGGAGCAGCTGTGGGAGACCACGATGAATCCGGAAACTCGTACCCTGCTCAAGGTGCAGGTTGAGAATATCGTGGACACAGACGATATTTTCACTATTCTGATGGGCGATGAAGTAGAACCCCGTCGTAATTTTATTCAGAGCAACGCCCTAGAGGTCAGTACCCTGGATATATGATTAATCCGGGACTTGCTGCCCAGGAAAAAAGTTTATCCTGGGTTAATGATCGGCAGGCCCGGGCAAGCCTCATGGTTTCCCGCAAGAGAGATGCCATTGACAATACCCTGATTTCCGGCTGCCTTAAGGCCGGCCCGAATGGCTCTGGGATTTGTGGTATCAATCAAAACAGGCCGGTCTGTTACCGCCATCACCGTTTCCACCAGAAAGCCCATCCCGGCTTCCGGCCTAACGGACCTGAGTTGATATCTATCCCTTCGGCTCCCGCAGCTATACAGGTTTTAACCAATTCAACGATCGGGCCGGCCTTTTCTTCATTCAGCGCAGCCTGAATCTCTGGTCGGAGAATTTGAAGATTGTCGGCAATAAGCTGCATTGGCTATATGCCGATTGCCTTTTTGATTTCATCCACGCCCATCCGGTCGGCAAACCTTGCGGTTCTTTCCTTTTTTTTAGCATTGTCCCTGTAGAACACAAGAACCTTATTGATCAAATCCATCAATGGTTCGGTTTCCAAATCCTCTGCCAGCACATCCCCGATACGCGGCCTGCCGCCGGAATTTCCGCCGAAGATAAGCGTCCATCCTTTCTTTTTGCCGAGTATCCCAATATCCCGTACATAGCTCTCCCCACAACAGAAGGAGCAACCCGATACCCCGAATTTTAACTTAGCGGGCATTTCCATGTCATAAAACCGTTTTTCAAGATTCATTCCCAGCCCCAGTGAGTCCTGCACCCCGAACCGACACACAGCGGTACCCGGGCAGGCCTGCACATAGTGAAAGCAGAGTTCGGTAGCCCGGCCGATATCCATATTCAAATCCTGCCAGACCGGATCAATGTCCTCTTTTTTGATACCCACAAGAACCAGGCGGTGGCCGGAAGTAATTTTGGTTACCGGAATTTTGTATTTTTTTACCACTTCGGTGATGGCTGACAGGTTCTCCGGACTCAGTATTCCGGCCGGGGTCCGCGGAACAACCGCATAAGTTTCTCCATCTCTTTGCAAAATCGCGCCTTTCAAATCTTCTGCCATATGATTTTCTCCTTTCCATTTCGATCAGAATTCAATATTGCCCGGAGTCCGGGGGAATGCAATGACATCGCGGATATTTGTAATGCCGGTAAGCAGCATAAGGAGACGCTCAAAACCAAGTCCGTAGCCGCTGTGGATAACACTGCCGTATCGGCGCGAATCGAGATACCACCAGTAATCGGCGGGATTAATCCCGGTCTCCTCCATTCGCTCTTCAAGCATATCAATACGTTCCTCCCGTTGGCTGCCCCCGATAATCTCTCCGATCCGGGGTACAATAACGTCCATTGCCGCCACCGTTTCGTGATCTTCGTTGACGCGCATATAAAACGGTTTGATGGAGCGGGGATAATCGTATACGATAAGCGGCTGTTTAAAATATGTTTCCGCCAGATAGCGTTCATGTTCGGTATGGATATCCGCACCGAATCGAACCGGGTAATCAAACCGGTTTTTGGTTTCTGAGAGAATATCAATGGCCTCGCGGTAAGAAATTCGAATGAACTCTGATGAAACGAGGTTATCCAGGGTTTGAAGAAGGCTTTTATCCACGTATCTGGCAAAGAGCTCAATATCTGAAGAGGCTTTTTCCATAACCCGTGAGGTCACGGCTTTAATAAAAGTTTCTGCGTGATCCATGTTTCCTGTCAGATCGCAGAAGGCCATTTCCGGCTCCACCATCCAGAATTCCGCCATATGGCGGCTTGTATTGGAATTTTCAGCCCGGAATGCAGGACCAAACGTATAGACATCCCCTAATGCCAGGGCCATCAGTTCGGCTTCCAGTTGGCCGGAAACAGTTAAGTATGCGGGTTTTTCAAAAAAATCGAGGGAATAATCAATGCCTTGCTCTGATGTTGGCTGATGATTCAAATCAAGGGTGGTGATCTTGAATAAATCGCCTGCGCCTTCACAGTCCAGCCCCGTGATAATAGGCGTGTGGATGTATGTAAAGCCGTGGTCGCGGAAAAACTCGTGAATCGCAAAAGACAGTTCGGAACGGATGCGAAAGGCGGCGCCATATTTATTGGTGCGCGGCCGCAAATGACCGATGGTGCGAAGAAATTCATCCGAATGCCGCTTTTTTTGAAGAGGATAGGTCTTTGGAGCGGACCCCAGCAGCTCAATCATGCTTGCCTGAATTTCCCAGTCCTGTCCCTTTCCGGGTGAGGGAGCAAGCTCGCCCACAACAGAGACAGCGGCACCGGTGGATATCTGCTTGATATCATTATAACCCTTGGTCTTCGCGTCTGCAATAACCTGAATGTTTTGCAGGCAGGATCCGTCATTGATCTCCATAAATGAAAACTCTTTGGCATCCCGGCGGGTTCGGACCCATCCCTTTAAGCATACGGTACCCGGAGAGCATTCGGCAGAAAGCAATTGTATGATTTTTGTCCGGTTCATGGCACCCCTAATATAATTCTGTTTTTCGGCTTAACAAATAAACTTGACAGAATCACTAGAATTGAATATATATTCAACCTTTTGTTAGTATGTATGAAAATGGTCTATGCAATCCGTCAATGATCAAAATAAATGGTCAAATGATATAGTTTAAGGTGTCAAACCATATGGATCCTCAAAGCCTATTATCAGAGAAACGCAAAGAAATTGTCAATAAATGGTTTGATGCCGTAATGGCGGCTTATCCTGAAGATGGCGCCAGATTTTTTAAGCAAAAGGCGGACCCCTTTGCCAATCCTGTAGGCAACACCATTTATCGATGCCTGAATGAACTGTTTGATCAGGTGATTCATAAGGAGATGGACCCTGATGCCATCCGGACCGCCCTTGACGGTATTGTTCGGATACAGTCGCTACAGGAATTCATGCCTTCCCAGGCCATTGACTTTATATTCATCATCAAGCCGACGATTTCGCATAGTTTCAGAAAACATGGCAAAGACCAGGCAGTCCAAAAATACCTGTCAGCATTGGATGACAATGTGGAATACCTGCTTAAAACCGCTTTTGATCTATATATGGAATGCCGTCAGAAGGTTTTTCAGCTCCGGGCCAATCATGCCCGTGACCGGGTTAATAAGTTGCTGATCAAGAAAGGATATATGACGGAGCTTCCTGAATTAGGAAAAAACCTTGAGGATATTACAGGGGAATCGGACCATTAATAATAAGGGTGTCAAACTGTAGAGTGAGGTAATGTCAATGAATGTTAGTTATTTGTATTCGCTTCTAGCGGTGGTAGTGCTTGGTTTGATTGCTTATGCAGGAGCGGCGGTTGGACTGGAGGTGATTTTCGGCATTGTGATCCCATTCCTGGCAATCCTCGTATTTTTTGCGGGATTCATCAACAAGGTACTGGACTGGGCCAAATCTCCCGTTCCTTTTCGGATTACCACTACCTGCGGACAGCAGCAATCCTATCAGGGCATCTTTAAACAGTCAAAAATCGACAACCCAAGCACCACCGGCGGCGTGATTATCCGGATGCTGCTTGAAATTCTCCTGTTCCGGTCTCTTTTCAGAAACACCCGCGTAGAGTTCAAAGGCAAAAAGGTGGCATATAAATGGGTGGTCTGGTTGTGGCTTTTCGCCATTTTATTCCACTATTCCTTTTTAGTCGTGATTATACGCCACCTGCGGTTTTTTGTAGAACCCACACCGTTTTTCGTGAAAGCTTTGGAGACCGTTGACGGCATGCTTCAGATCGGCCTGCCGGGTCTTTTTCTATCCGGCGTGATGCTTCTGGGTGCGACAACATTGCTGCTTATGCGGCGAATTCTGCTTCCAAAGATTAATTATTTTTCCAGGGCGGCGGATTATTTTCCCCTGTTTTTAATTATTGGCATAGCGATTACCGGTATCCTGATGCGGCATTTTACCAAGGTGGATGTAGTTCAGGTAAAGCAGCTGACGATGGGACTCGCCACCCTTCACCCCGGAATTCCGGAAGACGGCGTCGGCGGGAGTATTTTCTACGTGCACCTGTTTTTTGTCAGCCTCCTGGTCGCCTATATTCCATTCAGCAAGCTCATGCATATGGGCGGGATTTTTTTGAGTCCCACCCGGAACGTGGCCAACAACACACGCATGAAACACCATACCAACCCATGGAACCCAAAAGTCAAAATTCATACCTATGAAGCCTATGAAGAAGATTTCAGGGATAAAATGAAGGAAGCGAACATCCCGGTGGAAAAGGAGTAAACATGGAAGAACTTCAACCTGATGAAATGTTTGAGAGCATAGATCATACGCCTCCGGAAGAGCAATGGGAGGAAATAAAATCCCCCATTGTCGAGGGGCGCTATGCCTATCCGGCCAAGGGCAAGAACCTCGAAATAATGGAATTCCGGAATCCCGGGGAATGGTCGCCGAAGGATGAGGAATGGCCGCTTCCGGACAACTGGCAGCAGATTATTCATGAAGGGTTTAAGGAACGGCTTGAAAAATACCGTTCACTGAAAGTCTTTATGGATATATGCGTCCGATGCGGAGCTTGTGCGGATAAATGTCATTACTTTATCGGCACCGGCGATCCGAAAAACATGCCGGTGGTTCGGGCCGAACTGCTGCGCTCCATCTATCGCAATGATTTTACCACTGCGGGTAAAATTTTGGGAAAAATCGCCGGGGGCCGTAAGCTGACCAAGGAGACGATCAAGGAGTGGTTCGCCTATTTCTATCAGTGCTCTGAATGCCGGCGGTGTTCTGTTTTCTGCCCTTACGGTATTGATACCGCAGAGGTCACCATGATGGGCAGAGAGCTTCTGAATCTGCTCGGGCTTAACATCAACTGGATTATGGAGCCTGTAGCCAACTGCTTCCGTACGGGTAACCACTTGGGCATTCAACCCCAAGCCTTTAAG
>JAGYOT010000112.1 GCA_018399455.1 Desulfobacterales bacterium | reverse complement strand
CAGCCGTTCGTCGCCCGGCATGCGCCACCGTATCCGCTTGAAGAAATATCAATTCATAAATTATATCAATCCAAGACCGGCCGGGTGAATTACCGGCTGCGCATGTGTGCGGTGATCTATAAGTGTGGCAGGTTTACGGTCGTCAAACAGCGCAGCGGGAGGGCTATACTGATATACGGCTCTATTCCGGAATTAAAAGCCGGGCAAATGTATGATTTGACGGTTAAGCGGCTTAAACGTTATTATGGCCTGCTTGAAATCACCAGCGTCGATACGCTAAAACAGCTTGGAACGCCAGTGGCCCGGGCGGATTATTTCGTTTTACCGGAAAAACGCTCACTTTCCGCACAGGGCATGATGAATGAGGTGGTTGACAGGTTGGACGGCACTTACAAAGACGGATGGCTCCATTACGGGCAGGGCCGCAAAATTCGTCTGTTTGCCCGTACGAATGAATTGTTGCCGAAATCCGGTGCCGCCGTTATATTAAACAGGATAAGGATCGGCTATCACAATCATCCGGAACTGGTGCTTGAAAGCGCGGATCAGATCCATCCTGCCGGGGGTGGATCCGCGCCTTAAGCACCATTTTTTTTAAGAGGATACACATGTCGGAATCTATGCTACAGGGACGCATTCTGGGAATTGACATCGGGTCGGTCGCCATAAGCCTGGTTCTGCTTGAGGCTGATGGCCGGATTTGTGAAACCTCTTATGGATTTCACCACGGAGACATTGCCGAATCCCTTGCCCGCCTTCTGGCTGATTGGGATATGGCCTCTGTCGGAGCGGTGGCCGCAACCCGGGACACACCTGCCAGGATTGCATCCGACCGCCGCTATGATCAGCAGATTGCTCTCATTCGAGCGGCAAAAACCCTTCATCCGGAAGCCGGTGGTATATTGTCCGTGGGCGGGGAGAAATTCAAACTGATCAGTTTTGATGCCAACGGCCAGTATGCGGGGAGCCGCAGCAACACCGGCTGTGCCGCCGGTACCGGGAGTTTTCTGGATCAGCAGGCCATCCGGCTGAATCTCTCCGGTATCTCCCAGTTAAGTGAAATCGCTGCTGCCAATAACGGCCGGATTCCCAAGATTGCCAGCCGTTGCGCGGTTTTCGCAAAAACCGACCTGATCCACGCCCAGCAGGAGGGCTATGGTCTGGCTGAGATCAGCGAAGGCCTCTGCCAGGGGCTTGCCAAAAATCTCGTGGATACCCTGTTTTTCAAGGATCCGCCGTCGCCCCCGATTGTTTTCTGCGGCGGGGTTTCCATGAATCGGGCGGTTGAGATGCATATCTCCCAGCTGGCAGGCACGGAGCTCATTGTCGATTCCTTCTCGCCACTTTATGAAGCCCTTGGCGTCGCCTGGCAGTTAATCGATGAGGGCGAGGCGATTCCGCCGGGGCGGTTTGCCGAAGCCGGGGATCTGGTCTGCGTCCGCGAGTTCAGCAAACAATGTGACAACCCCCCTTTACAGCTCAAATATTCGGATTATCCTGAATTTGCCAGCCTGGTTTCCTATGAATTTATACCGGATGTCGGCGATTATCAGAACGGTGTCGAGGTCGATGTTTATGAGCCTCTGGCCGCCGGGACTTCTCTGGACATTTATCTCGGCATGGATATCGGCTCAACCAGCACCAAGGCGGTCTGGTTAAGCCCGGAAAAGTTTGTGCTTGCAGGCTTTTATACGAAAACGGCAGGAAGGCCGGTGGACTCCATGCGTGCCGTGCTGGCAGCGATGGATGATCTGATTGGAAACCGAGGCATTTCCATAAATATTCTTGGAGCCGGTACCACCGGATCCGGCCGAAAATTCGTGGGCCGCATTATCCGGGCGGATCTGGTGATTGATGAGATTACCGCCCATGCCCGCGCCGCATGCAAACTCAATCCCGCAGTGGATACCATTATCGAGATTGGCGGACAGGATTCAAAATTTACCACCCTCCAGGACGGCAGGGTAACCCGCTCGATCATGAATACGGTGTGCGCGGCAGGAACCGGCAGTTTTATCGAGGAGCAGGCGCAGAAGCTGGGATGCCCCTTGTCCGAATATTCCGCACGTGCGGAGACAGTCCCTTCGCCGGCGGTCAGTGACCGGTGCACCGTTTTTATGGAGCGCGATATCAATTACTATCTGAGCCGGGGCTATAGTGTGGATGAAGTGCTGGCTGCCGCCCTGCACTCGGTCCGGGAGAATTACCTCACCAAGGTGGCCGAACCCCAAAGCATCGGGGAGGTGATTTTTTTTCAAGGGGCTACCGCCAAAAACAAAGCCCTGGTGGCGGCGTTTGAACAGAAACTGAACAAACCCATCCTGGTCTCCCGATTCTGTCATTTAACCGGGGCCATGGGTGTGGCCCTGCAAATGGCTGATCAGGGGTATAAAGGCTCCGGCTTCCGGGGAATAGCCCTGCATCAGCGGGAAATTCCGGTACGAACCGAAGTCTGTAATTTCTGTACCAATCACTGCAAGATAACGGTTGCCGAAATGGCCGACGGCCCGGTGGCTTTCGGCTTTTTATGCGGCCGGGATTATGATACGCGGCATTTCGTCAATAATAATACTTCCGGCTTTGATCTCATCAAGGCCCGCAAACAAGCCTTTGCTTTTGAGCCCAAGGAAAAGGCAGCCGGCACGGTCACCGTGGGTATTCCCTCGGCGCTCTATCTTTATGAGGATGTTGAATGCTGGCAGAGGTTTTTTGATCTTTTTGGCATCCGTACCCTTAGCAGCGCTGCCTGTCCGGAGCCCGTAAAAACGGGCAAAAAATTCACAGGGGCTGAATTCTGTGCACCTATTGCCGCGCTTCACGGGCATGTCCGCTATCTTTTGGACCGGGCGGATTATATCTTTATGCCGTATTATCTGGATGACCCGGAAAAAGCCGTGCACGCCCGCCGGCAGTACTGTTATTATTCCCAGTTTGTGCCCTCGCTGGTTTCGGGTTTGGGCGGACAGCGCGATCGTTTTCTCATGCCCGTGGTGAAGTATATCTATAGCAGTATGCACGCCCGCATCCAGCTTTACTGGATGCTCAAACGGATCGCCCCAAGGCGTGTCAGCTTTTTTGAAGCGGCGATGGCCTTCGAAAAGGCCTTTGCCCACAAAACCAAGGCCTTGGATAAACTGCGCCGACTCTACCGCGAGACGTTTGCTTCGGCTGACGACATTAGCGTCGCTCTTCTCGGGCGTCCGTACACGGTGTTTTCCCCTAACCTGAACAAGGGCATCCCGTCAATTTTTGCCGCCTTTGGCATCAAGACGTTTTTCCAGGACATGATAGTTGACGAAACTTTGAATGACGCTGGTTACAAGGGCCTGCTTAGAACCGTCCATTGGCGCTATGCCGCACAGATTATCGCCGCCGCGGAAAAAGCCGCCCAGACACCGGGTCTGTATCCCGTCTTGGTCACTTCCTTTAAATGCGCACCGGATGCCTTTGTAAAAAACGTTTTAGCCGACATGATGGCCGCGCACCGGAAGCCTTACCTGGTGCTGGAACTGGATGAACATGACTCCAGCGTGGGCTATGAGACCCGGATTGAGGCCGCTGTCCGGGCATTTCGCAACCACCGGGCCATTCATCAGGAGAGGCTAAACCAGAGAAATATCTGTTTCCGGGATATCAAACAGGAACCGGTTCAGGATAAAAAATCCGGCATTCCAGGGGCGGCCGTCCGCAGCCAGGCAAATCCGAAAACCAATCCGGAGCTTTCCGGCAGAACTCTTATTATGCCCGACTGGGATCCATTAACTTGTCCGCTGCTGGTTGAAAACCTCAGACGGGAGGGCATTGACGCCCGCCTGATGCGGCTAAGCCGGGATGTGGTCCAGCAGAGCAT
This sequence comes from Desulfobacterales bacterium, assembly GCA_018399455.1. Taxonomy (GTDB): domain Bacteria; phylum Desulfobacterota; class Desulfobacteria; order Desulfobacterales; family Desulfosalsimonadaceae; genus M55B175. Next base: position 2,634 of record JAGYOT010000112.1, on the reverse strand, counting down.
GAGCCTGAACAGCGGGCAGTGCATTCCATGCAATGTCCTGGTTAAAGGCTATATCGATACCATCCGGGAGGAGGGCCTTGATCCGGCGGATACGCTTCTATGGATGGGCAAATCCGAGATTGCCTGTCACCTCGGGGTCTATCCTTATGAGCTCCGGCAGATGCTGGCGCGTTATTCCGATGACATGAAGCAGACCGGGGTCTACGCAGGGCCTCTGTCCTTTACCGATATTTCCATGCGGGCTGCGATTAACACCTATTTTGCTTTTATGTTTGGCGGGATGCTGCGCAAAATGATGTGTACAACCCGTCCGTATGAGACCGCCAAGGGGGCCACGGACAAGGCTGCGGCGCAGTGCCTGGAAATTTTGAAACAGGCATTTGCCGGCCGGAAACCGAAGGAGGAAGCGGCGGCTGAAGTGGTTTCCCGTTTTGAGGAGATCCCGGTCCAACCAGAGCCCAGGCCGAAGGTTGCCATTTTCGGCGATCTGTTTGTACGGGATAATCCTTTGATGAACCAGGATCTGCTGCGTTTTATTGAGGCCCACGGCGGAGAGGCGGTGACGACGCCCTATACGGATTACGTGAAAATGGTGGCCCGGGCCTACCTGAAAAAATGGTTCACCGAAGGCCGTTATTTGGAATGCATTCGTTCCAAAACCCTTTTGCTCTGGCTGGCACGGCTGGAAAAAACGTATTACCGGCATTTCAACCGGATCATAAACGAGCCTGAACCCGTTTATGAAGAGACTCCGGCCAGTATTTTGACTCCATACCGGATGATCGCCGAGCAGACCGGAGAGTCCATGGACAATATACTGAAAATTCATTATCTCTCCCATCATCATCCCGATATTTCTCTGTTTGTCCAAACCAGCCCGGCGCTTTGCTGCCCTTCCCTGGTAACCGAGGCCATGGCGACCGAGATAGAGGCGAGAACCGGTATTCCGGTGGTTTGTTTGACGTATGACGGAACATGGGAGGAGAAGAACCATGCCATTATTCCCTACCTGGCGTTTCCCAGGCAGAGAGGGACAGGTGAAGAAAAAAAACGGTACCTGACACATGCCGGATAGCCGGAGAACGACAATTTGATAGCCGCCGGCTATCTGATTCAATTAAATGAAAAGCGGGGCACTTATGCACTGGATTCCCTGGCGCTTCATTACTAAACGGGCGGCCCGGGCTTATGGCATTATCGATCCCATAACCTTTCTGGCAAGACTTCGGCGGTTCTCCCAGCCCTCAGAAGTGCAGGAGCCGATTGAGCTTCTGCGGGCGGGGATTTTGTTTCATGCCAGAGGCCTGATCAATACCAAGGCCATTCAGCATAATCTGGATTGGGTGTGGCCCTACTGGGTGGAGCGCCAGTTCAATCCATCGGATCACTCCTTTATTCCCCGGGCGTTTTCATTCAGTCATGTCAATCTTACCCACCGGAACTGGACTGCCGTGGGCCAGCCTGAACTGCCGGTTTACCCCATTGTGGATCCCCGGGGAATGGTAACGCCGCTTTATGATGGGTGGTCCCTTGATTTCTGGTATATGACCACAGACCGCGAGTTCCTGCTGCCGTCGCGCCTGGACAGCGTGGAACAGCATCTGCAGCTGGAGCCCAATCTCTGCGTCAGGACCCGTGCCTTTAATAATGGCACAAGCCTCGTATCCGAGGTCTGGCTGGCCGTGGCAAATAAGGTGCCTGAGCTCAATATGCGGGTTGCAGCAGATTCTGCGACCCCTGGATGCCTGGTGGTTGCCTTAAGACCCTATAACCCGGAGGGCATTCAGTTTGTGGAAAAGGTGGCAAACGATGCAACCGGTTCGGGCTGGCTGATCGACGGCCAATCCAGGCTGCGCTTTGGCGAAGTCCCGGAGGAGATCCGGTTTTCCAATTATGATGACGGCGATGTGATTCATCAGCTTGACGAAAAGGCCCGGCAGAAAGCCGTTTCCTGCCGGGTGGGGATGGCTACTGCGGCGGCGCTCTTTTCCGTGGAAAAATCAGAGAGACGCACCATCCATCTGAGAATGCCTCTTGAAAGCGAGTTGCCAAGACGCCGCCTGTTTGCCGCCGGTCCGTCTGATTCAGCATGGCAGGAGAGTCTCCGGGGCACTGCCTCGCTAAGCGTCCCTGACCCAAAGATCCGGTTTCTCTATGATGCAGCCCTCAGAACACTCTTTCTTCTTTCTGCCCGGGAAATCGTGCCCGGTCCTTATACGTATAAGCGGTTCTGGTTCCGTGATGCCTGCCTGATGTTAAATGCGCTGATGGCGGTGGGCGGTATGGAGCGGGCCCACCGTATCCTGGATACGTTTCCGGGCCTTCAGCGGGTGACCGGCTATTTTCAGTCCCAGGAAGGCGAGTGGGACTCAAACGGCCAGGTACTCTGGATCATGGAGCGATACCTTTGCCTGGCCGGAAAGTATCCGAATAATCGTTGGTTGCGGGCAATTTATAAAGGCGTGCAATGGATCAAACGAAAACGCTGCAGCCGGAATGAAAACTGTCCGCACGCGGGGCTCTTTCCGGCAGGCTTCAGTGCCGAACACCTGGGGCCGAACGATTACTACTATTGGGATGATTTCTGGGGCATCGCCGGCCTGCGCGCGGCAGCGGCCATGCTCGCCGACCGCG
>JAGYOT010000111.1 GCA_018399455.1 Desulfobacterales bacterium | reverse complement strand
TATGGGTGGTATGATGGGCCTCTTTCACCAGGGCCTGGTTTCCAATATCCCTGACCCAGTCGTCGGATAACCTTGCGGCCTCCAGAAACCCCCGCGCATGCTCAATCCGGGTGATGGCTGATCCAGTTCATTTCTCTTCAGGTCGTCAACCGGTATTGCCTTTCGATGATGGTGGCCAGATCCGGACCTTTCCAATAGGGGCTTATCCAGCGTATCCCCGGCCCTTGAATTTCCGCTTTTCACCTGCGCCGTGACCTGCTATATAAAAGATCCATGATGAACAAAAAACAACTTTCTGAACGAGATATCTGCACAAAGTATATCACTCCGGCCCTGGCCCAGGCGGGATGGGATGTCGCCACCCAGGTCAGGGAGGAATACCCGTTGACCCGGGGGCGGATCATCGTGCGGGGCAAGCTGCATACCCGGGCCAGGCACAAGCGGGCGGATTATGTTCTGTTCTACAAACCCAATATTCCCATTGCCGTTATCGAAGCCAAGGACAACAGCCACAGCCTCGGTGACGGCATGCAGCAGGCCTTAGGCTATGCCGACATGCTGCAAGTGCCGTTTGTGTTCAGCTCCAACGGGGACGGGTTTCTGTTTCACAACGGGATCGCCTCGGACGGCGTGATGGAGCGGCCCCTTGCTCTCCATGAATTTCCTTCTGCAGAAACCCTGTGGCAATGGTGGGCCCGGTACCGGGGCCTGAATGACCAGCAGAATGCCCTGGTGACACAGGATTATTTTTCCGACGGCAGCGATAAAAGTCCGCGCTATTACCAGGTGCTGGCCATCAACAAAACCATCGAGGCCATCGCCCGGGGCCGAAACCGCATCCTTCTGGTCATGGCCACTGGCACCGGCAAAACGTACACAGCTTTTCAGATCATCTGGCGGCTGTGGAAATCCAGGGTGAAAAAACGCATCCTTTTTCTTGCGGACCGCAACATCCTGGTGGACCAGACCATGACCAACGACTTCAAGCCGTTCGGCTCAGCCATGACCAAGATCCGGAAACGCCATGCCGACAAATCCTACGAGATCTACCTTTCTCTTTATCAGGCCGTCACCGGCAACGAGGAAGAAAAAAACATCTACCGGCAGTTCAGCCCTGATTTTTTCGACCTCATTGTCATCGATGAATGCCACCGGGGCAGCGCAGCAGCGGATTCAGCCTGGCGGGAGATCCTGGAATACTTTGCCTCGGCCGCGCAGATCGGACTGACGGCCACGCCCAAGGAGACCAAGGAGGTCTCCAATATCGATTATTTCGGGGACCCCATCTACACCTACAGCCTTCGGCAGGGGATCGATGACGGTTTTCTGGCCCCTTACAAGGTCGTGCGCATCGACCTTGACAGGGATTTGACGGGATGGCGGCCCGACAAGGGCATGACAGACAAGTACGGCAACGAGATCGAGGATCGCATCTACAACCAGAAGGATTTCGACAAAACCCTGATACTCGAGCAGCGCACCCGGGTCGTGGCAAAAAAGATCACGGCGTTTCTCAAACAGACGGACCGCTTTGACAAATCCATTGTTTTTTGTGAAAACATTGACCATGCCGAACGCATGCGCCAGGCCCTGATCAATGAGAACCCCGACCTGGTGGCACAGAACAGCAAATATGTCATGCGCATCACCGGCGACAATGAGGAAGGCAAGGCCGAACTGGACAACTTTATTTTCCCGGAGAGCCGATATCCGGTCATTGCCACCACGTCTAAACTGATGAGCACGGGCGTGGATGCCCAGACCTGCAAGCTGATCGTGCTGGACCAGCGCATCCAGTCCATGACCGAGTTCAAGCAGATCATCGGCCGCGGAACCCGGATCAATGAAGATTACGGCAAATACTACTTCACCATCATGGATTTTAAAAAAGCCACGGAACTGTTTGCCGACCCTGATTTTGACGGGGACCCGGTGCAGATCTATGAACCTCAAGATGATGAGTCACCCGTGCCGCCGGATGTTTTTGAGGAAGATCAGAGCGAAAATGATGTCATCTACCCGGAAACCGGAGAAGACCGGGAAAGGCCCGGCCTTGTCGAATCAGGCGTTCGCCGGTACGTGGTGGCCAATGTGGAGGTCAAGGTCGCAGCAGAAAGGGTCCAGTACTTTGATGCGGCCGGCCGCCTGATCACCGAATCCCTCAAGGATTATACCCGCAAGGCCCTGGCCAGGGAATACGCCTCTCTGGACGAGTTCCTTTCCCGGTGGAGCCGGGCCGGAAAAAAACAGGCCATTATCGATGAGCTGTCCGAACATGGGGTGTTCTTTGATGCCCTTGCCGATGAGATCGGGCAGCAGTCAGGCAAAGAATTCGATCCTTTTGACCTGGTCTGCCATGTGGCCTGGGATATGCCGCCCCTCACCCGCAGGGAGCGGGCCGAACAGGTGAAGAAACGCAACTATTTCACCCGATATGGAAAACAGGCCCGCCGGGTCCTGGACGCCCTGCTCGACAAATATGCCGACCAGGGGGTGACCCACATCGAAGAGACCCAGATCCTCACCATTGCCCCGTTTACGGAATTCGGCACGCCGCTGGAAATCATCCGGGCCTTTGGCGGACCGGATCAGTACCGGCAGGCTGTCAATGAACTGGAACAGGCCCTGTACAGCGCCTGAAAAATGAACCGGAGAGAATAACACCCATGTCCCTGACCACCCTGATCAAATCCATACAGGACATCATGCGCAAGGATGTGGGCGTCGATGGTGACGCCCAGCGCATCAGCCAGATGGTCTGGCTGATTTTCCTGAAAATTTTCGACGACAAAGAGCAGGAATGGTGCCTGACCATACCGGAGTACAAATCCCCCTTGCCCAGCCGTTTCCCGCTGGTCAATGGGCCGAAACCCCAGGGCATGACCGGTGAGGAGCTGATCGACTTTTTGTCAACAATGGAACTTTTCCCGGCCCTCAAGAAACTGGCACGGCCGCCGGTGTTCCGCCCCACGGCAAAGTGGTGGTCCGTGTTCCAAGACGCGTACAACTAGAAATCCGGCACCCTGCTGCGCCAGGTGATCAATACCATTGAAAGGATGGTTTAACCGGTCCGGGGACCGTCACCTGTTCAACGACATTTATGAAAAGATCCTCTCTGACCTGCAATCCGCGGCAATGCCGGCGAATACACACCCCCGGGCCGTCACCCGGTTCATGGTGGACATGCTCGACCCCCGGCTCGGTCAGACCCTCCTCGACCCGGCCTGCGGCACGGGCGGGTTTCTCACCGCGCCATCGAGCACCTGACCCGGCAGGTCAAGACGGCCGAAGACCGCAAACGCGTCCAGGAATCCATTTTCGGGGTGGAGAAAAAACCGCTGCCGCACATGCTGGCCACGACCAACATGATGCTGCACGGCATTGACGTGCCCGCCCGCATCCGCCACGACAACACCCTGAGCCGTCCACTCAAGGATTACGGCCCCCGGGACCGGGTGGACCTGATCATCACCAATCCCCCGTTCGGCGGCATGGAAGAGGACGGCATCGAAAACAACTTCCCCCGCAAATACCAGACCCGCGAGACTGCCGACCTGTTCATGGCCCTGATCATGCATCTGCTCAAAAAGGACACGGGCAAGGCCGCCGTGGTGCTGCCCGACGGCTTCCTGTTCGGCGAGGGCGTTAAAACCACCCTTAAACGCGAACTGATGGAAGGGTTCGACCTGCACACCATCGTGCGCCTGCCCAAGGGGGTGTTCAGCCCTTACACCAGCATCGCCACCAATATTCTTTTTTTTGAGAAGGGCGGACCGACCCGGAATGTCTGGTTTTTTGAGCACCCTTATCCGAAAGGATACAAGTCCTACTCCCGCTCCAAACCCCTGACCATTGCCGAATTCGACCTTGAAAAAAAATGGTGGGGCGGTCCCGGGCGCAAAGAACGCAAGACCACGGATCATGCCTGGAAGATATCGGTCAAAGAACTGGCCGCACGCAATTACAACCTGGACTGCAAGAATCCCTATAAGGTGGAAGTCAATCACCGTGATCCCGAAGAACTGATGGCCGAGTATCAACAGATCGTCCAGCAGCTCGAAGCAGCACAGCAGGCCCTTAAATTCGAACTGATGGCCTGCCTGGGAGGAAAAGCATGCCTGAAAAAATCTCAAAGCCGCCAGCAGAAATACCGCCTAACGAATAAATGGGACACCATGTTGCGGCAGGAAAGCAGTCATGAATAAACAGACGGCCCAACTGCTGGAACAGCACTTCAACACCGCCTTCGCCGCCCCTGACGGCATCGCCAAGCTGCGTGAGCTGATATTGACCCTGGCCATGCAGGGCAGACTGGTGGAACAGGACCCCAGTGATCCGCCGGCCAGCGAACTGCTGAAAGAGATCCAGGCGGAAAAACAGCGGTTGGTGAAGGCGGGGAAAATCAAAAAGCCCAAGCCTTTGCCGCCTATCAAGCCCGAGGAAGTGCCTTATGAACTGCCGAAGGGGTGGGAGTGGGTGAGACTGGGTGAAGTTCTGAGTTTTGAATATGGCAATAACCTACCTGCGAAAAAACGCTCTAATTCAGGCGAGTTCCCAGTGTATGGTTCGAATGGGATTGTAGGAACTCACAAGGAGGCGTTTGTTAATAAATTTTGTATAGTGATTGGAAGAAAGGGTTCAGCAGGTGCATTGAATTTATGCCTTTCTGAAGGATGCTGTGTTACAGACGTGGCGTACTACTGTATTCCGCCAAAAGAAATTGATTTGTATTTTTGTTTCAATCTTCTTCATATCCTAAAACTTAACTCTCTTGGAAAAGGAATCAAGCCTGGTTTAAATCGTAATGAAGTTTATGATCTGGCTATAGCAATCCCACCCCTCTCCGAGCAATTTCGAATCGTAACTAAAATCGACCAATTGATGAAACACTGCGATGAGCTGGAAACGCTGCGCAAGGAACGGGAGGAGAAGCGGCTTGCCATCCATGCCGCCGCCATCAATCAACTGCTCGACACACCGGATGGCGCTGCCTGGAATTTTATCCAGCAGCACTTCGGGGAACTCTACACTGTCAAGGAAAACGTCGCGGAGCTTCGCAAGGCCATCCTCCAGCTTGCCGTCATGGGCAGACTGGTCCCTCAGAATTCCGATGACCCGCCTGCCAGTGAACTGTTGAAAGAGATCAAAGCGGAAAAGCAGCGGCTGGTGAAGGCAGGCAAAATCAAGAAGTCCAAGCCTTTGCCGCCCATCAAGCCTGAAGAAGTGCCTTTCGAATTGCCGCAGGGGTGGGAGTGGGTGAGGCTGGGTGATGTTTCTCTTTCAAACGATTCAGGGTGGAGTCCGCAATGCTTGCGCGAAAAACGATCCAATGGCCAATGGGGTGTTTTGAAGGTGAGTGCTGTAACCTGGGGAAAATTCAATCCTGATGAAAATAAAGCGTTACCTTCTGATAAGGATCCTCGCCCGGAATGTGAGGTGGAGGCCGGAGATTTTTTACTTTCCCGAGCCAATACGGATGAACTTGTAGCCAGGAGTGTCATAGTAGAAGAAACGCCAGAAAAGCTGATGATGAGCGATAAAATTGTTCGGTTTAGGTTTCCCAAGAGCATGAATTCGCACTTCATCAATATTGTAAACGGAACGGAATTTTCTCGTTCCTATTACATAACCAATGCATCGGGAACCAGCAGTTCAATGAAAAACGTGAGCCGTCAAGTCATGGCTGAATTGCCTATTCCTCTTCCTTCACGGCCCGAACAACACCGCATCGTCGCCCGAGTTGACCAGTTGATGGCCCTGTGCGACACGCTGGAGCAACAGATCGACATCGCCACCTTCAAACAGACAGAAATATTGAATGCCGTTATGGCAAGGGTGGGTGGATATGGATGTCGCCTCAACCGGGAAGATTACTGCCCCAATGTCACAGCATTTTGTCATAGCAGTGTCACAGCTGTGATAAAACATAATGGCGTGTTGGATCTGTAGGTCCGGTTCCGGCTTTTTTGATCAAACCTTTTAGCTGACAAATCGCTTTTCGGTTTAGGACCAGCTTTAGCACAATATTCTATGTGAACCTAAATTTCAATCAGGTCTTTTTTGTTCCCTTAAATCATCGGCCATCTGTAATAATACCAGTTTTTTTCTTGTGAATAGCCACACTCATTTTCGATATCACTGCTCCAAACGCATCTGTCGTCAGGGTAAGTCGCGTTTAAAAATCTTTGGTCAATTTTTTCGATGTGCAATTTGTATGATTTGATTTCATTCTTCGATACTTTTGCCATTTCTTCATCTAAATATTCTCTGCTCATAAGGTCATGAGTATATTCTTCGATGCAATCCCAACCATTTTCTATCCATTTAACGGACTCTTCCCAGTCTTCGATTGCCTTCAGTAGGTCAGATTTTTCCATTTTATTCTACAGAAACAAGTTGTTGAACTGATCTGGATATCATTATTATTTCCAATAGCTGGATAACAAAATGATTTGAAGCAAATCCAGATCTGTATACCGCGTCAATAGCTAATTTGATTCCATATCAGATGTTTTTTTCCAGGTAAAGTAATTT
>JAGYOT010000110.1 GCA_018399455.1 Desulfobacterales bacterium | reverse complement strand
AGGCTTCAACTCAAAGCTGATTTGTCCGGCAGACTTTCGTATCACTTGCCTGCGGGCGGCGATAAATCGCCGCGGCTTTCCGGAGAGATGACGATATCCGGGGCATCCGCCAGCCATCCGGCCTTTGCCACTCAAATCAAAAACGGGTTTGCCCGGATTGGTTTTTCGGAGACCACGATTGCCCTGCTTGAGGGGACGGTAAACGCGGCTGGTGGCTGTATCCAGTTTCCCACCGCAGGAATCGAACTAAACGGCGGCAGTGTAAAGCGGGTCTGGGCACGGGCGACGGCAAATGCACTTGAGCTGCCGTTTTTTGATAATGGCGTCCTGCTGAACCGTCTGCCGGAAAAATTCCGCCCTCAGGGGGTTTCCGGTTCGGCCCGCGGAGATCTGCATCTTCAGTGGACACCTGCAGAAGGATTGATCTATGGGGTCGGCGTGGGGTTTGAGCAATGCGCCGGTGCGATACCCGGGCTGGGCGTGAATTTTTCAGGCCTGGATGCCAGCCTGCGGTTTACCGCCCCGGACAGGCTGAGTATTTCCAGGGCCCGTGCGCAGATGCTTGGCGGACGCGTAGAAGCTGTGGGCACCTGCCGGATTGCCGGCGGGAAGATCCAGGATCCCGATTTGGAATTTTTTCTGGAGGATGTCGTTGAGCCCGGGGTGCTTGTAAACTTCCTGCCGCCGAAGGTTAAAGATTTTATTGCCGGGGCCGGTCTCAGGGAGCCCACCGTGAACGGGCGGATTGCCTTCCAGCCGGTTGATACCCGTGTCGATTTATCGATTAATGCCGATTCAGCCGAGGTATCCCCTTTTTCAATACGTCTTGAGGCCCCGCGCCTGGATGTCCGATGGACCTCCGGTACGGGACGGATTATTTTTGACAACGCCCTGGCCAGTGTGCAGGGAAGTCCGCTCACAGCAAGCGGCTTATTAAAACTCGGCCCCCCTCTGCGGATGGATGTTTCTGTCTTTGGCCGCTACCTGCCTTTAAACAGCCGGCTGCTCAGTTGGCTGGGACTGGATTATAAGGGCTGGGATGCTGCCGGCACTTATGATATTGAACTGCGAGCCCGGGACTGGTGGCCGTCCGGATCGACTGCGGCGCAGCTTTTAAAAAATATGCGCGTTCAGGCGAATCTGCGGGATGCTGCGCTGACGCATTCGGAAAACGGCAGAATTGTTGAACATGTTTACGGGCATATGGCGTTTGGCCCTGAGGGCGTGCATCTGTCCAACATTATCGGAGACTTATGCGGTGTCGGAGTGCGCGGGGGGGGGTGGCTGCCTTTTGGGAAAGGCTCCCAAACCCCTTATTTGCATCTGGAAACAGAAAATGTTCTTCTTGACGAAGTCCTTTATAAGCGCCTTCCCTTTGATACAGGATTGGAAAAGCTGGGGTTGAGCGGCCAGTGCTCCTTAAACGCCGAGTTGCAGGGTGTCGGTAACGGGAACCAGGGCGTTTCCGCAAACATTACGGCCCTTATGCATCACGTTGAGCTCTCCCCCAAAGCCGGCAGGATGACCGCCAGTGGCAGCTCGCGCGTTCAGGTTTCGGCAATCGAGGGGCAAAAGCCGGAGGTCCGGGGCACAGTCAGTCTTGACCAGTTGACTTGCGGCAGCCTTGCGGCGGATCGCCTTTATGCCGGTTTTGAATGGCAAGACAGGCGGATGCGGGCCGATGAAATCATTCTTCATGCATACGGCGGCAAAATCCGCCTTACCGAATCGGAACTTAATGCCTCGGACGGGAGCTGGCGAACGAAATCGGATTTTATGCATTTGGACCTTGAATCCCTGCTGGGAGCTTTCGGGGTCGAAGGCCGGTATACGCCTTCCGGTATTTTGGGCGGCAATGTCAGCATGGCCGGCCGTTATGTGGAAACCGGGCAGCTGGAAGGCAGTGGCACCATTAAGATCAGCCAGGGTCGCCTCTATAATTACCCCCTGCTTACGGCCGTGTTTAATGTTTTGGATTTACAGCTGCCCCGGCATGATCCGGTGACGGATGCCTACGGCGACTTTCAAATTCATGACGGGCGGCTGCTGGTGAAAGATCTGCTCTTTTCCGGAGGGACGGTCCCCGCTCATCTTCAGGGCCATGTTATCCTTGGCAGCAAAGGGGGGATAAAAGAAAAGCCGGTTGATTTGCTGGTCACGGTGGTCAAAAGAGAAGGCATTCTGGACAAGATCCCTTTTATCAACTGGGTCAAGCACTATACCATCGATTATTTTCGGCGACTGGTATCCCAGGCCACGGTCAAAGGCACTCTCGGCGATTATGAGGTGACTACCATCTCAAGTCCCCTGACCGACCCGGTTAAAAGAATGTTTTCTCTCCTTAAAAAGATGACTCCGGCGCCGCCGGGGAGTCCCTGAAGCGCCGGGGAGTCACGGACGAAAGTTTGGAGGATGCGATGCCCCATACTGCCGTTTCCTATCACCGGGCAACCGGCTATGAACGCGACGCCATGACCCCGCATAGCCTGGACTGGAATAATCAGCCCGCGCCGTATAAAACCTATCCGGAGCTGAGCTCGGTGGCGCTGCCGGAACCCCGGGATCTCTATTCCCTGTCGCTTCTTGATGCCTGCCGCTATGCCGGGAGGGAGCATTCCGGCAGTATTTTCGGAATAAACGATCTGACGCGGATCTTGATGCTTGCCTGTGGGCTGACTGCCAGGGCCCGCCATCCGGAAAAGGATTTTTATTTCCGGAGCGCCCCGTCGGCTGGCGCTTTATACCCGAATGAGCTTTATCTTGTATGGCCGGGGAGCTCTGAGCTGTCCGCCGGTCTCTATCATTTCGGAGTCCACAACAGGCGATTGACGTATCTTCGTACCGCAAACAGCGCAGTTCCCCGCAAGCCCGGGGTTGAGGGGCACCCTGCCCCCACCCTGCCCCTGTTTATTGTTTCCGGCATTTTTTTCAGGAGCGCCTGGAAATATCGCAGCCGGGCCTATCGCTACATCCTCCTGGATGCCGGCCACCTGTTTGAAAACCTGTGTCTTGCTGTTTCAGCAGCCGGGTTTTGCGCAGAACCGGGGCTTTGTTTTGATGACGGGCAGCTGAATCAATTTTTGGGGGTGGATCCAAAACGGGAGGGCGCACTGGGCTGGATCAGCTTGGGAGGGACTTCGGTCGGAACGGATATTTCTTTATGGTTTGGCGCTGCAGAGCTTCCGGCCAAGGTTTCCAATGCCAGCCGGGTGGCCGGTAAAGAGGCGTACTATGAGGACATTCTGGATATCCATCGTTCAGGCTGCGCATCCTCCGGACCTTCCGACTCCCAATGCCCGGGAAAACATCGGGAGACAGTAGACCCGATTGCATGTTCTGAAGTAAAGCCAAGTTTATGGGAGCCGTTAGCATCAGTCGCCCATCCCGATCAAATCGCGAAAGCTCCCGTTATGAATTATGCTGAAGCCGTAATTCGGCGGCGATCCAGGCGCAGTTTTGCCAAGCAGCCGCTAAAGCGGGAGCAGTTTGCTTATTTGCTGGAGCTTTTGTGCCGATCCGGCACAGAGCCGGCAAACTCACCGGTGCAATACGGACAAGGAGTTGTCTGTGGATGCCTGGTCGGGTCGGTTGAGAACGTTCCCCCGGGGTTTTATCTTCTTGACAGAAAGAACAGGCGCTTTGGCTGTGTCTTTAAGGGCGATCACCGACGGGAAATGGCGGCTGTTTGTCTGAATCAGAGATGGCTCTCCGATGCGGCCGTCCAGTTAGTGTTTTTGGGAGATCTCGCCGGTGTTGATCAAGTCCGGGGGGCCAGAGGCTACCGCTACGCCATGATAACTGCCGGACGGCTGGGTCATGCGGTTTATCTTGGAGCGACCGCACTGGGATTGGGCTGTTGCGGTATCGGTGCGTTTTACGATGAAGAGGCAAGAGGCCTGCTGGGCTTGAATCCGGGTTGCGCCATGCTGTACATGGCAGCTGTCGGAGTGGTAAAAAAAACCGGGTAGAGGTTTAGGGGGCAAGCGCCTGAACCGTTTGGAAGCGGGGGCAAAAGAGTCCCCGCTTCCAGGCGCAGGCCGGCAAATCAGTGATCACACAAATTTTCTGTAGTCTGCAGCGTATTTGCGATATACCGGGATACAACCTCTTCGGGCGTGAGTGCCGGTGCCCCGGTCAGCACCTTGATGCCCTCATGGGCAAACAATTGCATGGCCCGGCCACCCATACCGCCCGCAATGACAACATCGACTCCATGTTGAGTCAGCCATTGCGGCAATACGCCCGGTTCATGAGGCGGGGGTTCAAGCATTTGTTTATTATTAATTTGGTCGCCGTCCACCTCAATAATCGCAAATTCTTTTGAATGGCCGAAGTGAAGGGCCAGCTTACCTTCAGCAGTTGGTATTGCAATTTTCATCAGGTTCTTTTTCCTCCTTGATTTTACATCCAATGCCCGTCAACATTGGGATTTTGGGCGTAATTGTCCAATTCTCCGTTTTTGTATTTATCAATAGCTTCTTTGACGCTGCCTTTGGCGTTGATAACAATTTTAACACCGGCGGATTCAAGCACTTTAAAGGCTTTGGGGCCGCAGTTTCCGGTTAAAACAACATTGGCACCATTTTCAACAAGGGTCTTGCCCGCCTGAATGCCGGCACCCTGAGGGAGCTGCATATTCTGGGCATTCTCTACCGCCGTGTAATCCATTGTATCCGGATCGATGATAAGGAAATAGGCAGCCCGCCCCAGCCGGGGGTCCACTTCGGCATTCAGATCCTTGCCGTTCGATGTAACAGCTATCTTCATTATCGAGTTCTCCTTGAATTCTTGAATAAATTTTTGCTGCCCGAACCAAAAATCCCGACAGCAAAATAAATTTATTATTAACACCTGATTTCTTTTAAATTGTCAATATAATTTAACCAAGGCCGGAAAGCGCTCCGCGGAGGGGCAGCTATAGTTTTATTCGGGCGATCTGTTCGGCTGCTACTGAAACACAATGTGGGAGACTTCTTCCCATATGGTTTTTACGGCCTGCGCAGCCTTGCCGTCCGAGTATTCCAAAAGCGTTTTTTGTTCGACCATGGCCTTGGTCATATCCCGGTCATAGGGGATTGCACCGACGTAGCGCATCTGATGGTTTTTGGCATATTCCTGCATCTTCTCAGCCATGCCGGGGTTTAAATCATACTTGTTAATACAGAGCATGGCCGGTACATTAAGAAATTGAGCCAGTTCCCGCACGCGTTGCATGTCATGGATGCCGGAGAGGGTGGGTTCGGTAACGATCAGGACGCCGTTTGAGTTGGTTACTGATGCGATGACCGGGCATCCGATGCCCGGCGGGCCGTCAACGATAATTTTTTCAAGCCCCCGGGCCTCGGCCATTTGTTTTGCCTGCTGCCTCAGCAGAGAAACCAAAAGACCGGAATTTTCCTCGGCAATTCCCAGCTTGGCATGAATCATAGGGCCATGCCGGGTATCGGAGATATACCATTTGCCGCAGGTGCGCTGGGGGAATTCAATAGCTTCCGCAGGGCAGAAATAGACGCATACCCCGCACCCCTCGCAATCGATTTTATCGACAACAAATTCTTCACTGATCGCCCCGAACTGGCAGCGCTCCCGGCATTCACCGCACTGCGTGCATAAATCCGGGCGGATTACCGCATAATGCCCGCCCTTAAACTCTTCTTCCTGTAAAATCGTGGGAGTGAGAATCAGGTCCATGTCCGCAGCGTCGACATCGGCATCGACCATGACTTTGCTTTCAGCCAGTCCGGCAAAAGCTGCGGTGAGGCTGGTTTTGCCGGTTCCGCCTTTTCCGCTGATAATCGTTAACTCTTTCATATATGTGAAGTCTCACCTGTTTCGAAGTAAAAATAAATTGCCGAATCAGTTCAGACGATCTTTTACATTCGCATAAAGCGCCTGGAACTTTTCTTTCATCTCCGGCAGGGCCTCAACCATTAGAATGCCATTGGAGTATGCTTCCGCGATTTTTCGTAGATCCGGAATCTGCAATAATACGGGGATGTTTTCCTTTTCCGCGTACTCCAGGGTACGTTCATCGCCGACGTCTGCACGGTTGATGACAATGCCAAAGGGAATCTCCATTAAACGCGCTGTTTCAACCGCGAGCTTGAGATCATTGAGGCCAAACGGCGTCGGCTCGGTCACCAGCAGCAAAAAATCAGCGCCCTTGATGGCGGCGATGACCGGGCAGGAGGTCCCCGGGGGGGCATCAATGATATTGAGTGCTTCGGTTGTTACATGGGTTTTAACCGCCTCAATCAGAGGAGGCGACATGGCTTCCCCCACCCGCATCAGGCCGTCGTAAAACTCAATATGGCCGGCGCGTCCCTTTTGCAGTTTGCCGAGTATCCGGGAGGACTCGGTGATCGCACCGGTAGGGCAGGCCATCATGCAGCCTTTGCACCCGTGACACATCTCGGGAAACGTCATCACCTGCTCGCCCATTACCGTGATGGCGCTGAACTGGCAGATTTGACCGCAGATGCCGCATAAATTACACTTGGCCATTTCGACTTCCGGTATGGGCAGGGTTATCGTTTCGCTTTCCATCTGAGTCGGTTTCAAAAATATCGAGGCATTTGGTTC
>JAGYOT010000011.1 GCA_018399455.1 Desulfobacterales bacterium | reverse complement strand
ATGGGAAATTCTATTCATGCCTGTCATCAGCCGGAAAGCCTGCCGATGGTGGAAGAATTTGTTAACAATCTGAAGACAGGGAAAAAGGAGGAGGAAAATTTCTGGATTCTCATGCCGGACCGGAAAATTTTGAATCGCTTCTTACCAGTCAGAGAAAAATCGGGAAAATATCTTGGCATGATTGAATACCTTCTGGACTTCAAGGCCCTGGAAGAGCTTGCGGAGGAAAAGAAGGAGGCCCATGTCCGGGACTATTCAAATTCAGAACCTGAAGCAAAATAGATAAAAGGGACAGAAGGGGTCAAACCTGCTCTTGACGACTGCCCATCCAAGCCCCCTTTCCTTTAATGAACAATTGATTTCGATAAAGGCACGTTGCCTTTCAATTGTCCAAAACTTCCCGGACCTTTGCTGTCAGGGCAATTACGGTAAATGGTTTTTCGATGAACTTCACCCCCCATCGATGGCACCCTCATGGGCAATAACGTCATCTTGTATCCCTTGCCTTTTTCTTTCTCTTTTGTGGTAAAAAAGGGTTCAAATATTTGCTCAAGCGTGTGGGCATCCATCCCTGAACCGGTATCACGGATTGCCACCATGACATAATAACCGGGCTCTACGTCTTTTTCATGATTTTCCAAGCTCTCATCCAGTTTTACCCGAGCGGTCTTAATGACCAGCCGCCCCCCCTGCGGCATGGCGTCCTGGGCGTTGACCGCCAGGTTCATAACCACTTGTTCCAGTTGGCCGTAATCGCCCCTGACACGCGGAAGCGCTATGGCAAGAGCCATTTCAATATGGATGTCTTCGCGCACCGTGCGGCGAAGCAGGTTCTCAAAATCCCTTAAGAGGCCGTTGATATCGACCGGCTGGAACTGAAGGGGTTGTTACGACTGAAAGCCAGAAGCTGCCTGACCAAAGCCTGGGCTCTTTTGCCGGCACTAAGAATTGCTTCAACGGGCTGTCGCCGGAAATCCTCCTCGGGCGTATCATCCAGCACCATTTCCCCGTAGCCGAGAATGGGAGAAAGCAAATTGTTCAGGTCATGGGCGATGCCCCCGGCCAGCCGCCCGATAGACTCCATTTTCTGGGATTGATAGAATTGCTCCTGAAGTTTTTCGGTTGCCTCTTCAATCTTTTTTTGCCTGGTGATTTCCATGGTGAACTCAACGAGGGCGAAAACACTGCCTTCCTCATTAATCAAAAGGAAGCCCCGGTTAAACCAGTACCGACCATCCGGGGTCTGCATTTCGGCCTGCTGGGGCCGGCACGTATCTTTTGCTTGGAGCACGGGACAGCCCGGGCAAGGCTCACTGCGCTTATGCCAGATTTCGTAGCAGCCGGCCCACCAGATCCTCCGGACGGCTCCCCACCGATTCAGCAGCGGCCCGGTTGGACCATATAACAGTCAATTCCGTATCATAATAAGTCACCATTTCAGTGGTGGAATTAAGGATCAGGTTCTTCTGCTGCTCGCTTCTGATTAAAGCTTCTTCAGCATTTTTGCGTTCAGTGATATCAATAAATGTGACGATTACCTGTTTGATATTAAAATCGCCGTCAAATACCGGCTGGGCATTCACCAGGACCCAGACAATATCTTGTCTGCCAGGTTGTAATATACCGGCAACAAAATTTTTCAAAGGTTTTTGACTGCTTATGACTTTATTAACCGGATAGTTCTCCGGGGAGGCCGCTTCCCCCTGAGCGTTTAGCAACTTCCAGTCCGGATCTGCTGAAGTCCTGGCAAGCATTTGCTCCTCTGTAAGCCCCATCAGTTCCTGCGCCTTCTGATTGCAGGAGATAATCCGGGTATCAGGGCCATGAACGATTACAGCCGCCTGAATTTGATTGGTTAGCATTCTGTAATATTCCTCCTTTTCTCTTAGCACCGCCTCAGCCTGTTTTCGGACGGTGATATCAGTATGAGTTCCCACCATCCTTGTAGCTCGTCCCTGCTGGTCTCTAGTAACGGCTTTGCCTTGTGCTAATATCCATCGCCAGTCACCGTTTTTTGCCTGCATTCGAAACTCCACCTCGAAATGATCGCAGCGGTTTTCAATGCAGTCCAGATTGGCCTCAAACGCAGCCTGCCTGTCCCCGGGATGAATAAAATTTTTCCAGAAGGAGGAGTAAGGGGGTATCTCGTTGACCGTATATCCCAACATTTCGTAATAAGCCGGACTGTAATAGACCCTTGTCCCTGTTCAGGTCCCAATCCCATATGCCATCTTCTGCAGCTTCCATTGCGTAAGTGAAGCGATCTCTACTCTCCTGCAGCGCCTCTTCGGCTGCCTTCCTTTCTGTAATGTCAGCAAGCACTTCCCGGCACCCCGATCACTTTGCCATTTTCAAAAACTGGCACGCTCCGGGTTCTGGTCCATATATAGGAATCACCGATAGGTTCGATTGTTAAGATAAGTCTTTGACTTCCGCATTGTTTTTTTATATCAAAAATTACTTGTGACTTCAATAAGTCAATGAAATTACGCCCAAAAACAAAAATGCAGAGACGCTGATAATTTAAATTTATGAACATGGAGAAAAAGCGATGAAAAAAGTTTTGTGCGGAATATGTTTGATCCTTTTTTTTCCCGCTCATGGGTGGGCTCAGGTAAAATGCGATGTCAAGGTTGAATTACGGTCCTGCTGACATTCCCATGGTCGGGAAAAAAGCCTGGATATTCGCTGGTTCGCTATCCTCTTCCGGCTACGCCAATACGCTCTACCGCACCGACAATGCCGGCGGGACGTGGAATGCGGTTTCGGCTACGGCTCTCCAGTACATGGATTATGTAAACAGTTCCCTGGCGTTCGCAATTTTTGGGGGCCAAACACACATTACGGCTGACGGCGGCGGTACATGGCATGACGTCTTAGTCTTTGACGGCAGCAATGATTCCGGAACAACCAACGGATATTTTATGGAGCATTGCGTCGATTTGAGCAGCTTTGCCGGCCAGAGCGACGTCCGTCTCAGATTTCAGGCCGACTGGAGTTCGGAATGGTACTATTACTATAGCTGGCGGCTTGATGATGTGCGGATTATCGTGCCAAACGAACTCAGGTCGCCATATCCTGCAGGAGCAATCAGCATACTCCTGCTTGGCGGATAATCCCCGGTGGACTGGAACAAAAAAGGGGACGGATGCGCCTTACTCATGCAGAAGCAGGTTTATCAGGGCAGGAATGGACACCGGATAATTGCCCGCCGGAACGGCCCGGCCCATGGTGTTGCGGTAATAGTCAAGACCGTAAACGGTTGTATTATTTTGAAAAAGCCAGTCATCCGGATTCAGATCAAGTCCATATCTTGAGTCTTTGGCTGCAAAAAGCGTCAGGTAACCAAGACTGCCAAATTGAAGTATTGAATAGTAAAAGCCCGCCGGCGTTTCTGTGGCGGTAAAGGTAGGGGGATCTGTCGAGGTCCGTGCCATATTTACATCCAGTACATTGACGGCGTTTTCACTTTCTGTTTATAAAATACGCCTATGGGGTGTGCAAGAAAATTTATTGGATAGGATTTTTTTTAATGGTTAGCGGCAGCTTTGAATCAGAAAGCCGGGTCCAGGCAGATTTTTTGCCTGGACCCGGCTTTACTGTTACCCTAAACACGCTGCACCCCATCCCTGTTAACCCGAAACGTCTCTGTAATTACAGGCGCTGCGATGCGGCGCGATCTGATGCCTTAACGACCTGCCCGGCTCAGTCGCTTAACAACAGCAATTGGAGCCAGGGCGTCACAACGAAATCCGGTTCAGTCTGTTCATAAGTGATATAGTCGACCCAGCCGCAGTCCATTCCCTCAAACAGAGTCGAATCTTTTGTATAAGACCACTTCAAGGTATGAGTGCCACGGGCTACATTATAGGTTTTACCCTCCCAGACCACCTCACCGCTGATGGCGGCTTTTTGGACACCGTTATCAAAGAATTTCAGGTAATCCCAGTTTTCCTCTGAAGAGACTGCCCAGTAAAAATGCAGCTCGCCCGGGCCCTTCACCTCGGTATAGAGCGACGATGCTTCATTGTTGGTGATATCACCGCTTTGCGCCGCATCATTGCCTCCCAGAGGCGCGGAAGAAGTCTGCTGGCAGAACCACAGGGCATCGCCTTCGGTCTCAAAGGTGAGGTTGTAATTGCCCAAAGCGTCGTTGAGACAATGGCAAATGGTGCCGGTATCCTGGTCGGCGAGGGTCACCGTGGGATCGCCATAAAGATTGAAGTCAAACTGGTTCATCAGACGGGTGTCGCGTGACCCGATATCGTCAATCACCGTATTTTTTCCATAGTAGAGGGCGGTGCCCAGCGCATAGTCCATGGCCACACGCCGCGTCACCTCGTAAGCAATACCGCTGTTGGTTGAACTCCCGTCGAATGCTCCGTAGCCGACACCGGGGTTGAACCAGGAAACCCGCGTCGCGGAATACGTGCCCACGGCGCCGTTAAACAGCAGAGAATAGCCCAGATTTCCGGAATATTCCGGGTATCCGTTGGTGCATGAGTTCTGAAAGACCACAGCCGGGTGGTCATTATCCAAATCGCTGCATTGGGAACTGTTAAACAAGGTCCCGTCCCAGCAGGACTCATAGCCGACAGAGGCTGACGAGGCGCTTCCGTGCGCCCACCAGCAGACAATACCATAGTCGTTGCTCTCCCAGTGGTCTCGAACCCGGTTGCCTCTTAGTTCCTGATCACTGATGTAGATCGAGTTGGGGCTGCATGGACCGCTCCCCTGCTGGTACATGCGGTAGCGGCTGAAACCGTTAGAACTTAAGGTATCATCCCAGAGCTGTTCGGCAAGAGGCGCGCCGTCATAATCATCGGCTGAATAACTCATGGGCAGCAGCACCGCATCACGCCAGGAGATATCCCCCTCGGTGTGCTGGTAGTCCATGATTTTCTGCAGTATCGCATCCAGATCGCTGTAGTTTTTCCCGTAAACCGGAATACGCCCCACCCGTAACTCCGGATGCAGATCCGGGTCGCTGTATGTGTTATAGTCGGCCCATTCGCCGTAGATGCCGTCATTGTCACCATCCCAGTCTCCGGAAAGGTCAGAATAGTACATATCGGTCGGAGTTGACGATGATTCGCTTTTGGGCAGGCAGGTCTTCATCGGTACTGCCGCAACCCCGGTTCCCCCGGGGGTGGGATCGCCGATCAGCAGGGCGTATAACACATTATACGTCGAATATTTGGCTTTAAGCCAGTTGCGAATCCGGTCGGCCCGCTGCGAGCCCGAATAGGTGCCATAATCATCCTCGGTGACCACCCAGACCGTGGTGCCGTATTCTCGCTTGGCGGCCACAAACGCCTCCAGCTTGCTGCTGTTGCTCTCTATGGCGTTGGTGGTGATAATGACCAGATCGTAGGAGGCCATATCCGAAGGGCTGTCTCCTCCGGAGGACGGCTCATACCAGGGCTGTGCATCCTCGTAATTATAAAAAAGCCCGGACGCTTCCTTATCCAGCACGGTATCCCGAAGGTTGACCGCGGAGGCCCCGTCGGTCCTGCGTTCAAACCCGATACGGATAACGGCCTCTGTTGTATAGCGGAACTCCCGGGTGACCGGATTGTACCGGACAGGATGAAACGCAAGCCTTAAAAAACGATATTTGCGCATTTCTGCGTTGGGAGCACGCCGGATGATCTCTTCGGGGAAAAACGTATCAGCCCCATAGATTGCCATATCCCTGCCGTCAGCAACAGCCTCGGCCCCTCCCCAATCCTCAACCACCCTGCCCTCAATCATGGCGCTGTCAGGCGCTGCAGGCCTTATCTCAAACGGGCCCTGAAACGTTTCCGTCTCCTGTGCCGCCACGGTCAGGCTTATTGTGGAAAAATCTGCGTCAGGCGGAAGCAGTATCCTGTATTCACATACGGGGAGCAAAGGCGCACCCGGTGAACCCCTCAGACGAAACCCGTCTATGGAGACATAATCAAATCCGTCTTCAGCCCTGGTGACCGTATAAGGGCCCGCGCTGAGGGTGTAGGACAGCCTCTCTTCGGCTCCGGCAACAGCCGTCAGCAGAAGCAGGGCCGCCAACGCTGCCAGCAGGCCAAAGGTTCTCGTCTTAAATAGGTTTTGATGCATCGTTTTTTTCACTAGGATAGTTCCGGGCATGGCTTCATACTCCCCTTCTTGTTGTTTTCACGGCAACGCTGCGCTCAATCATATTAAAATTTTAGTAACACAGAGTTTCAAAAATTTAAAGCAGAGTTTGAAGACTTTCAGAGAATGGGAATACAATGGCGTCAAGTCTTTCCTTGACTCTTTATCCCTCCTGGGTTAAGCGGAAACCATGTCTGTGCTATTATTATGAACAGCGCATCCCGATGCAGGTCGGCATATAAAGGCGAACCCGGACTTGAAATACTTATCCGAATTTTACGGTTCCCCGTTAGATAGCAGGCCCCTGGCTGAGCTCCACGTTCATCTGGAGGGCTGCGTATGGGATTCCCACATAAACCGGTGGTGGAAGAAATCCAGGTATCTGTTTCATCCCCCGAGGCTGTTCTATGCCAACGATTTCGAAAAGTTTTTAGAACATCTGCGTTTTCGGTATAATTTTTTAAATACGCCCGATGCATACGCCCGGGTTGTTCAGGATTACATGACTCAGGCCGTTTCCAATCATATTGTTTATGCGGAAATGCTCATCAATATCGCACTTATCAAAACCTGGCATCTTGATTTAGAAACGGTATTGGCTAAGATTAAGAAAAGAACCAAAAGAATAAAACATTGCCCGGTGCTGAGGTTTATCATAGAAATCCCCTGGCAGTTTACAGACGAAATCAATAGTTTTTTGTTTAACAATACCAATTCGCTGAAAAAAATGGGGGTTGTCGGTATCGGTTTCGGCGGGGACGAGAAAAAGGCGGATGTTTACAGCGCCTCCATGATAGTTGACAGAGCCAGGGACACCGGATTGAACGTTGTATGTCATGCCGGTGAAATCACCGGCTACGATTCTGCAATTGAGTTGGTCGAAAAATTAAAGCCGGATCGAGTGGTTCACGCCATCTCAATTGCTGATTGGATTGAGTCCATGGGAACTCAATCCCCTCCTGTTGACGTGTGTCTTTCCAGCAATATCCAATTGAACAATATCGATCGGATTTCGAATCATCCCCTCATGCGGTGGGCAAAAGCGGGCGTGCCCGTCAATTTATCAACCGACGACCCCGCCATTTTCAATACGTCGCTGCGGAATGAATACCAGATGGCGTCAAATGAATTTGATCATTTTGACTCTCTGCTTCCAAAAACAGAGTCCAATGCGCTGGCGGCAGCCTTTGACAAAAGCTCCCTAAAACGGGCAATAAAACGATATAGGCTAAATACCGCCGAGGCCTGAGCAAAACCTACGTTTCCCCAATAAGCCGCGGGCCTGCTCCGAATTTTTGACAAAAGCCGCCGGATGGCTTAATCCTATAACGGAGAACACGACCCCCATGACCACGCTTATCCGGGTCACGATATTTAAATTCACGATCATTCCCATTGAGAATAAACCTGAGGGCAAAGCCAGCAATACGAATTGGGCCGCAGCGTTATAGAAATTTCGATAACACGATAAACACGGCCAGGAGCGTCCCGGCCAAAAAAGCAAGAATGGAATGCTTCTTTTCCTCTTCGTTCGCCGCAGGCAGAAGGTGGGAAGCAGACACATAGATTAATACCCCGGCCACAAAACCCAGCATCAATCCCAAACTGCTATCAGACAGCCTCCCCATGAACGGATAGGCAATAAAAGCGCCTGCAGGCGTCGTAAAAGAGGCGATTAAAAGGGCGGAAATGATAGCGGTTCGCTTTTCTATGCCTGCCTTCATAAAGACCAAATAGGTAATAACGCCTTCGGCAAATTCATGGACCACCAGGCCCATTGCCGAAAGAAAGCCTGTGAGGATACTGACACTAAAGGTAATTGCATAGATAATGCCATCCACGAAGGAATGGATCCCTATGCCCTCAGCCACTACGATACCAAAGGCGAGGGACTCCTTTTTTGCGCGAGATCTGACGAGTTTGTTGGAGAATACCATAAACAAAAATCCGCCCGCAGCCGAAAAACCGGCATAGAAATTCTTCTGGACGGCCTGAGGCAATGCCAGCATCAAGGGGGTTGAAATCAACACGCCTGCGGCAAAACACATAAAATAGGTCTTCACATTTTCCGCCCAGGCTCTGTACTTAACAATAGCAAAAATACCAAGGCCGTTAACGATTGCGGATAGCACAGCGAAACCGGCCAGCCAGATAAACGTATCAGGGTTCTTAGGCATTTACAGATTTCTCCTTACTTCACTCCACAAGGGTTTCAACCCGATGCGCCCAATTCATCGTAAACCGATTAACACCATAACGGTTTCTTACCAAAGAATAAATGAAATAATCAACGACTGTGCAGCATGACGCCGGCATCGGCTTTAAAAGGTTTGAGGGATGAGGCCAAAAAAAAAGTGCAATTTTCAGACGCTTTTGCCTTCATGGCCCCATGGTTGCCCGTTCATCAAGATCCTTTTAACGCTTTTGATGCCGTTTTGCAGCAGCCTGTTTTATAGGCGGTAATCCCTTCGAAAGACAAGTCCCTAAAACAGCACGGGTTTGTTGGCAACCCCTTTGATCGTTATATTTTATTAAGTAGCGGGATACGGATAAAACTGAGCAATGACAAATCCGCAATGGGCTTCATGACAGCCGCAAAGCGCCAGGATCATCAGATGACGCATCCGTACGGGAGGTGACGAATGAGAATTACCATTATTTATGATAACACCGCGTTCAGAAAGGACCTGCAGGCAGATTGGGGATTTTCAGCCTTAATCGAGGCAAGGGGGAAAAAGATCCTTTTTGATACCGGGGCAAATGGATCAATCCTGCTTTCAAACATGCAAAAATTGGCAATTGATCCCAAAGTCATCGAGGATGTCTTTATTTCCCATTATCATTTTGACCATACCGGCGGGCTTTCGGCTTTCCTTGAACAGAATAACGATGTGACAGTCTGGCTTCCTCCATCATTTCGGGGGGTTAAAACCGCAGCAAAAGTTGTCGCGCTCGCAAAACCGGCCCGGCTCTACGAAGGAATTTTCTCCACAGGGGAGCTTGAAGGCATCGAGCAATCCCTCTGCGTTAACACAGAAAAAGGAATTGTCGTCATAGCCGGATGTTCCCATCCCAGAATGACACATATCCTGGAGACGGCGGAGCAGTTTGGTAAAGTCTATGGCATTATCGGCGGCTTCCACGGAAACAGGCCGGAATCTCTGAAAGGCCTGAATTTGATTTGTGCCACGCACTGCACCCAATATATCCGGGAAATAAAATCGCTTTATCCTGAACAATACATTGAAGGCGGCGCCGGTAAGGTGATCGAGATTTGAAAGGAGGTCCATGATGGCAGAAAAGCTGTTGGCCGGCAAAAGGATAGGGGTTTTAGGAAAAGGCGGGAGCGGGAAAAGTACCGTTGCGGTATTAATGGCCAGGGCTCTTAGGGGCTGCGGATATCAGGTTTGTATTCTCGATGCAGACTCAACCAATGCCGGCATTCATTATTAAAAGCCGGTGAATTACCAGCTACGCAGCATCTGGAAAACGCTGAGCTTGTCGAGAAAGCCAGGGCCCTGTATAAGGAGGCAAAAATAAAGGAGTCATTTGTGCTTTTGAATAAAATCAGGGATAAAAGGACAGAGGATTTTGTGTGTAAAAAATTAAAAGACAGGGGATTACGTCCGATTGGGGTCATCCACGAAGAATCTTCCGTTGCTTTATCCTGGCTGGAAGAAAAGCCCCTGGAAGGTCCAAAGGCAGACGGAGAAATGGTAAAAACGATTCAACAAATGGAGCAGGACGTCAGAGAGCAGCAGGAGGTTTCATAGGATACTGCCGCCGCTAAGGACGAAGGCAGACTTGGGGCCGCACCCAAATCATGTAACCGTATTTTTCGTATTTTTCGGGTTGACAGAATCTGCTTCCAATTCTAACCTGGATTTTCAAAACCAATAACTAATGCCGCAACTTTTTATGCATCATTGCCAATAGGGCAGAGGCTTCCGGAGCGCCCTGCCATCAGCCAACAGCGATTCAGAGGAGAATCAGAAATTGAGCCTGCCCCGCCGGTTTGCTGATCTTCGCATTCGCTACAAGCTGCTCATCAGCTACGCTGCCGTATTTGTCCTTTCTTTAACCATTGGCAGTGTTATTCTTTATCATTTCGTCAAGGCCACCATTGAAAACAACATTGAGAGTGAATTGAAAAATACCACCCAGACGATTTTGAGCATGGTACGGACCTCCGCTTCTGTCTCCATCAAAAATCACCTTCGCGCTGTTGCAGAAAAAAACAAAGAAATTGCCCGGCATTTTTACAAACAGGCATTGGCGGGCGCCATGACCATGCCTGAAGCCAGGGCGCTCACAAAAGAAATAATGCTTAGCCAGCCCATAGGAAAAACCGGTTATATCTACTGCATCAACAGCGAAGGCATTATTTTGCTTCACCCCGAAAATGCCCTGATCGATGCGGACCTTTCCGACTATGCCTTTATCGTGGACCAAAAGGCACGCAAGAGCGGTTACCTTGAGTACGACTGGCAGAACCCGGGCGAGGAACACCCCCGGCCCAAGGCTCTGTACATGACCTATTTCAAGCCCTGGGACTGGATCATTTCGGCCTCTTCCTACCGCAACGAGTTCCGGGAACTGGTCAATGTGGATGATTTCCGCGACAGCATCCTCTCAATTGTTTTTGGACAGACCGGATACTCTTATGTACTCGACATGGAGGGGAATCTGATTGTTCACCCTTTTCTGGAAGGCAACTATTTCGATGCCACCGATGTGAAGGGACGCCATTTCATCCAGGAAATCTGCCGGCGCAAAAGCGGAAAAATCATTTACTCGTGGAAAGCGCCTGGCGAGTCGGAGGCGCGGGAGAAGCTGGTCATTTTCAATCATATTCCCGAATATGACTGGATCGTTGCTTCATCAAGTTTTCTGGAGGAGTTCAACGCTCCCCTGAAAACCATCGGACACCTGATTCTGGCCATGGTGATCATTTCACTTCTACTGGTCCTGCCCCTTACTTCGCGCATCAGCTCATCCATCACCAATCCTTTACGGCAACTGATGGATCGGTTCGCCCGGGGGGCGCAGGGGGATACCTCGGTGCGCATGCAACCGCAGAGCCGTGACGAGATCGGCAGGCTGGCCGCCTACTTCAACACCTTCATGGAACGTCTGGAGGCCTACCTCAATGAATCTCGCGCCGCCGAACAGGAAATGGCCCGTATGCGCAGCTATTTGAAAAATTTTGTGGACGCCATGCCATCCGTGCTTATCGGGGTCGACCTTAAGGGCCGGGTAACCCAGTGGAACCGAAGTGCCTGGCGAATGACCGGAATATCCGCCCAAAACGCATTGGAGCGGCCTGTGACGGAGCTGCTTCCGATGCTTGCGCCTCACATAGAAACAATCTGTGAGGCCATTCGGCACGGAAGCGCCAGCCAGGTGGAAAAGGCCGTATGCCGGCATAACAACACCTCCTTTTATGCCGATATCAGCGCCTACCCCATCGAGACCGGACAGGACCGGGGGGCGGTGATTCGGGTGGATGACGTAAGCCAGCGGGTCCGTATGGAAAACATCATGGTGCAGACCGAAAAAATGATGAGCGTTGGAGGCCTCGCCACGGGCATGGCCCATGAGATCAACAACCCTTTGGGGGGGATGCTCCAGAACCTGCAGAATGTCATACGGCGTCTGTCTCCGGGCCTTGCCGCCAATGAAACCGAAGCTGCGGCCTGTGGAATCAGTCTGGAAAGCGTCGAATGCTACATGGAGCGGCGGGGTATTTTTCGGTTCCTGTTTAATATTCAACGCTCCGGCGAAAGTGCCGCTCACGTGGTGGAAAACATGCTCAGCTTCAGCCGGAGCAGCGAATCCCGCAAAACCCCGGTGGATCTGGCTGGATTGCTGGACAAAGCCGTGGAGCTGGCCGCCCATGACTATGATCTGAAAAAAAAATACGATTTCCGCCGCATTCGCATCGTTCGCGAATATCCACCGGACATGGCACCGGTTCCCTGTGCGGCAACTGAAATCGAACAGGTCGTATTAAACCTTCTGCGAAATGCCGCCCAGGCCATGACGAGGCAAAAGAGCGGAGCGATTTCCCCTGCATTACCCTGCGCCTGTGTAAGGAAGCCCAGTTTGCCCTCATTGAGGTGGCCGACAACGGCCCGGGAATGGATTCCAGAAAACTCAAGCGCATCTTCGAGCCTTTCTACACCACCAAGGAGGTTGGCGTGGGAACGGGACTGGGACTCTCGGTTTCCTATTTTATCATCACCAACAACCACAATGGCTACATAAGCGCTGAATCGCCGCCCGGCCAGGGCGCTACCTTCATCATACGGTTGCCGGCAGGCGATGAAGATTCCTTGACATCCGTTTCCAAAAGCGGTTTGGAAGCCGGACAAAAGGAGCGTGAGCGTGCCGTCTGAGTCCTCCCTGAAACACCGTGTACTGATCGTTGATGACGAACAGATGGTCCGGGACAGCATGTCCACCTATCTCGAAGACAGCGGCTTCCATGTCGACCGGGCCCGGGACGGCCTGGAGGGTTTGGAACGGTTTCGGCAAACGCCCCCCGATGTGGTGCTTCTGGATTTGCGTATGCCGCGCATGGACGGACTGGAGCTCCTTGAGACCATTGCCGGAGAGCTGGAGAGTGTCCCCGTGATCGTCGTCACCGGAGCCGGCGTGCTCCAGGATGCGATGACGGCCCTGCGGCTGGGAGCCTTCGATTTCGTCACCAAGCCCATCGTTGATATGGGGGTATTGGAACACACCGTCCGAAGAGCCCTTGAGCACAGCCAGCTGCTGGAAGAAAACCGCTGTTACCAGACTCACCTGGAAGACGAGATCCGCTCAAGGACCCTGGCGCTTGAGCAGCGGAGTCAGGAACTGGAAGAGGCCAACCGGGACCTGAAAAAGGAGATGGAGGTCCGCGAAAAGACCGCTGCGGCCTTAAAGCAGAGTGAAGCCCGGATGGCGGAAATTGTCTCGATTTTTGAGGGATTTATCTATATCTGTGACGTCCGGTTCCGCCTTGACTTCATCAAC
>JAGYOT010000109.1 GCA_018399455.1 Desulfobacterales bacterium | reverse complement strand
CCTGTACAATGCGCCGGATTTCTTCGTCGCGGCCGATCACCGGATCGAGCCTGCCTTGCCGGGCTTGTTCGGTCAAATCCCGGCTATATTTTTCCAGAGCCTCGTATTTATCCTCCGGATTCTGGTCGGTAATGGTCTGACTGCCCCGGATATCGGAGAGCACCTGGAGAATGGTATCCCGGGTGACGCCATAGCGGCCAAGCATCTGGGCGAGGCTGCCATGCTTTTCTTCCGCAATCGCCAGAAAGATGTGTTCGATGCTCACGTATTGGTCCTTCATCTGGTCGGCTTCTTCAAACGCCTTCTCCAGGACCTTGCGCGTCCGCTGTGAGATATAGACGTCCTCAGCCGCGCCCTCAATTTTGGGCAGCTTCTCCAGAAGCCGGCCTACATCCCGGCTGAGGCTGTCCGGTGTGACCCCGATTTTTCTTAAAATCGAGGCAGTAATCCCATCGGCATCCTCAAGCATGACCGCCAGTAAATGTTCCGGTTCGATTTGTTGGTGATTGGCTTTTGATGCCCGGGAATGGGCCTCCTGGATCAATTCCTGGGATTTTATCGTGAATTTATCAAATCGCATGGATTTCCTCCTTAGTGATGACGATATTTTATTTTTTCATGTTTTCAGTATGTTAAAATAAGCATGAGAGGGTTGTTGTCAACTGAGGGAAAATGAAACCGGAGGCGGGTTTTTTATTTGATTTTTACACCCGGATTCCTTAGTTTAAATATTATGAATGATTCACGCCGTTTTTCGATTCCCACATTGTCTTGTAAAATCTCCCGTCGCCGGCAGTTTGACAGCAAACCCCGAGATCCTTTTATTTTTTTCAAGGAGCGAGGAAATGAGCAGGCAAATGTCGTTTACCAAGTATGAACGTAAGATTTTACCGGACTATCGGCAACGTATCAGCTCTGCGGAATCCGTGCCGGAAGTCAAAGATTTTTTTGTCTACATGGTTGGCTTGCTTTTGGATGAGGTTTTTGCAGATAAACTCGTCCTCGAAGAAGGCGATATCAAACTGACCCCGCAAAAAAACGCTGGCTATCAGCTCAGCCAGCGGCTTAAGCGAATACCTGAATTTGCAGACGTATGGAAAACCTCGGATTTGTCCGATGTGCTGGAACGAATGGCTGAAATGGCCTGCAACCGGTGCCGGCACCTGGAAAAGCAGCCGGAAAAAATTCCTTCAAAAATACGAAAATAAAGAAAATCCTTCAGGGCCAAGGGGTTATGGATGCCTGTGCCAGCAATGAAAATCCGGGGCATCCCGCAGACTTTCGTAAAGCGCAATCCCCACCGCTGTTGAGAGGTTCAGGCTTCGGATATCGGCCAATATGGGGATATGAAAGCTCTGGTTCGAATGGAACCGGGCCTTGACATGAAGGGGAAGCCCCTGGGTTTCCGCTCCGAAAATCAGGAACAATCGGGATACTGTTTTAGGGATGTCCCAGAGACAGTTGCGGCCGGTTTTGGAAAAAACTGCGACCTCGGAGGATGCCGGTTTCATGGAAGCCTCAAAACTTGCAAAATCGTCCCAGATGGTTAATTTGACCTGCTTCCAGTAGTCCAGCCCCGCCCGTTTAAGCCGGCTGTTCCGGAGGGAAAACCCCAGCGGCCGGATCAGATGGAGAAAAGCGCCGACGCCGAGACAGCTTCTGCCGATGTTTCCGGTGTTCCAGTGAATCTCCGGCGCGACCAGGACAATGTGCCGTTCATAGGCTGCGGTCATCAAAAGCTTCGCGGCTTGCAGATGATTTCGCGGATCTGGATGTCAAAGAAATTAGACTGATGCGCCGGCTTTAGAAGAACCGCCGTATCCGCTCCACGTTTCTTGTTTTCAATCACGGAATCGTGTATATTAAATTATTGGATTGAATATAGGGTATTAAGATTTAACGGGTCAAGCGAAAAGGCGTTTTTCCGCAGGCCTTAAACCAGAGGCAAAAGATGATGATAATTGATGCGCACACGCACATTTTCCCTGAATCGATCTGTGGGGAGCGAGAGGCCTTTTTTGAGGGAGAGCCGGAATTCAAACTCCTCTATGAATCACCCAAAGCCCGGCTCGTGGACGCGGATCAGCTGGTGGCGGAGATGGATGCCCAGGGCGTGGATGTATCGGTCACCTTCGGTTTCCCCTGGCATCATTCCGACTATTTTAAGAAAAACAATGATCATGTTATGGAGGCGGTCAGCCGCTATCCGGATCGGATCAAGGGGCTTTGCTGCCTGGATGTCTTTGCGGATAAGGCTGCAAACGAAGTTGAACGGTGTCTGGAGGGAGGCCTCTCCGGGGTAGGGGAGCTCGCGTTTTATCAGGGCGGTTTTGAGCCCGACACACTTAAACGGCTTGATCCGGTGATGGCCATATGCCGGGAGAGAAAGCTTCCGGTCATGATTCACACCAATGAGCCCATCGGCCATGTCTATCCCGGCAAAACGCCGAATACCCTGGCCCAGATATACGCGATGATTCAGCGGTTTCCGGAAAACAAGATTATTCTCGCTCACTGGGGGGGAGGGATCTTTTTTTATCTTCTTATGAAAAAAGAGGTCGGCGAGACGCTGGCAAATGTTTATTATGACACTGCGGCCTCCCCGTTTTTGTATACGCCCCGGATATATCCGGTTGCCGCCTCTGTTGCCGGGGCGGAAAAGATTCTCTGGGGAACCGACTATCCATTGCTTAAACCGGATCGATATTTTCGGGAGATTGAAGCCTCCGGGCTGGGCGAGGCTGAAAAACGCAGAATGCTCGGAGACACTGCGGCCCGGCTGTTTGGTTTATCCTGAACCGGGTTTAGGGTTTTGACTATTCACCCTGTTTGAGTATGGCACATGTTGGAAACAAGGCATGCGATAATTGACCGGCTGCGGCAGAAGGCGCGGAAAATCGCGGCTCACAAACCGCTGGCGGATTTTTACCGGGACTTTCCGCACGAATCAGCCCTATCCGGACATCAGTTTAACAACGACGCGGTGGTATGCCGTCTGCGTGCCGTTGTGTCCGAAGCCATTGAAGACGATTACGGCCATGGCCTGGACCATGCCATAAAGGTAGCCCTGGATGCCGGCGCCCTTGTGGCCATTGAAGGGCAACAGGCTGGTTTTTCCCGGGAATTTATTACCGGTCACATTCGCATGGCTCATTGTGCCGGACTTTTGCATGATATTGAACGCCGAAAGAAGGATCATGCTCGCCTTGGGGCTATCTATGCGCGTCAGGTACTTGCCGATTATCCGTTTACAAAAAAAGAGGTGAGCGATATTGCAACAGCGATTGCCAACCACGAAGCTTTCTGCTCCCCCCTTGAGATGCCCACCGTAACTGCCAGAATGCTTTCGGACTGCGTTTATGATTCTGATAAATTCCGTTTTGGCCCGGACAATTTCACCCATACCGTATGGGATATGGTGGAAGGCTCGGGCATTGCTTTGGATCGGTTTGTCGCCCGTTATCCCGAGGGCATTGCTTTTCTGGAAAAAATCAAACACACTTTTCGCAGTCAGACAGGGCGCAAGTACGGTCCCCAGTTCATTGATATCGGTGTTGCCATCGGCGAGGAACTCTATAGGTACATGAAAACCGAGCTTAAACTATAACTCATGTTCTTCTGCAGGCGATGATTCGTATAGTGATACGGGGCTCAGCCGGCATGCCCCTGTGCCGCCTGCGCATGGTTCTGATGCCTGGCCGAGAGAATCGGTGTATTGAGAACCAGCGCCGAGTAGTCATCGGATCGCTGAATATCTAAATTCATGGCATTCTGGTCGATTTCGAAATATCGGGAAATAACCTCCATCAACTCGCTTTGCAGGTTATCGAGCATCGTATCACTGACTTCCAGCTTGTCGTAGACCAAAGCGAATTTGAGCCGTTTCTTGGCGACTTCCCGGCTATCCTGCTTGTTGACGAGTTTCTTCAGCAAATCGTTTAATCTCATTTGGCATCCTTATTCCTTCGCCCCAGTTTTTTGCCGATTGTTCTCCAGAAGCCCCTCTGTACCATGGGGTTTTCAATGGGCAGATCCGGCTGGCCGTTGAGCCGCATGGCAATTCGCTGAAACGCCATGCCGGCTTTTGATTCCCTGTTGGTCACCAGCGGGACGCCCGTATTGCTTGATACAACCACCTGATCATCCATTTCCACAAGTCCGACCAGATCTATAGACAAGACATCGACGATGTCATCATGGCTCAGCATGTCACCGTTTTCCACCATTTTGGGAGAAATCCGGTTGACGACCAGCTTGGGCGTGATCGAACGCGCATACAAAAGGCCGATGACCCGGTCTGCATCCCTTACCGCGGAAACATCCGGCGTGCAGATTACAATTGCCTCGTCTGCTGCGGCAATGGAGTTTTTAAACCCGTGTTCAATCCCGGCCGGACAATCCAGCAGCGTGAAGTCATATTCCTTCCGTAGCTTATTGGTCAGCCAGACCATGTTTTCCGGCTTGATCACATCCTTGTCATCGCTCTGGGACGCCGGGATCAGGAAAAGGTTGTCGATTCGCCGGTCTTTGATGGCGGCCTGTTTCAGTTTGCAGCGACCCTGGATGAGGTCAACGACATTGAACACAATACGGTTTTCAAGCCCCATGACCACATCCAGGTTGCGAAGCCCGATGTCCATGTCGACAATGGCGACGCGTTTGCCCTGCAGGGCCAGGGCGGCACCAACAGAGGCGGTAACGGTGGTTTTGCCGACACCGCCTTTGCCTGAGGTCATAACAATGACTTTACCCTCCACTGCACACCTCGTTTTTGAATTGTTTAGAATCAGCGGAAATACGATTTAACGAACTTCCGGCCATGTCAATCGTTTGAAGGGATTGTCTTTCAGATAGTCGCAAACGACAATGGCCTGGTTTTCAACACAGGCGATCTCCGGGGCGCCGCTTTCACCGGATGAAATACCCGCTGCGACGATACCGCCGATCTGAACCTGGGTCGGCCGAAACTGCAGGGCCATGATAATGGCCGTTTCATTGTCGGGCTTCCCTGCCTGCGCTTTGCCTGAAAGGGTCCCCAAAATAAGGATGTCACCGCCGGCGACAGCTTCGGCCCCCGGGTTTAAATCGCCCATAATAACAAGGTGTTTTTTTGCCTCAATTTTCTGTCCGGAGCGCACCCGGCCGGCAATCACCAGGGCTTCACTGCGGTAGTGATGCCAGGCGTTTCCCACATCCTGATGCCGGATACGGGCTTTACTGACCGTTTTTTTATCCGCCGGGGGTTTAGAGACCTCTTTGACCCTAAACCGTTCTTTCAGAAACGGGCCCAGGGTCTCGATCACTTGATCGCATTCCTCGGACGGGCTGCTGTCAATAATGACCCGGGCATTGACCGCCAGCTGCCCAAGGCGCTCAAAGGCGGGAATAATGGCGTTCTGCAGCGCCTCAAGGGAACGCGTGGCATCAACGCTGAGCCAAAGACTGTCGCCGACGCCTTTGAGTTTGACTAAGTGTTCATCCGTTGTGTTCATATGGATTGCTGATGTCCGGTCATAAATGATTCTGTACCATATATTTGGTATTTGTTTTCTACCAGAATACAATATATGTGTCAATAAACGAATAGAGGCGGGAATATTTTCTGTGAATCGGCCCTCCTGCAGGCTGCCGGAGGGCCGATGGGTGACGCCTGGGCGGTACGGAAGAGGATGCAACTACCCGCCAAGCGCGATTTCCGGAATTTCCACCGCGGCTCCGTTCTGTGCGGCAATAGCATTGAGTTTGCCCATGGTAACCGGAAGTATGGTCATGATGAAAAACTCGGCGGTTTTGACCTGGCCGTAATAAAAGGCCGCATCTTTGTTTTTTTCTGCCTTTTCTTTAATCTGGGCAAGGTCTTTGCTTTTTGCCAGCTTCTCAAGCTTTTCAAAGGCGGCCCGGGCACGCCACAAAAGCATCCAGGCGACGCTGACATCCCCGGTCACGTCAAGGAAGGGATGAGCAAAGGCGAATGCGTTCAAAACATTCTCGGACATAGCGGTCCGGGCGATAAAAAGAGCGATTTCATTTAAGCGGTTGACGCTTTCCCCGACTTTTTCAGCAAGCGGGGAAAGGGCTTCAATTGTGTTTGCGGAATCCACGGTTTGCTGCATGAGCCCAAGGTAATCAAGAAAGGGCTGTCCCTTTTTCATGCCAAGTTTCCGGCCCAGCAGATCCATTGCCTGAATGCCGTTGGTCCCTTCATAAATCGGGAAAATCCGGCTGTCCCGCATCAGCTGTTCTACCGGGTATTCCTTGATATATCCGTATCCGCCGTAGACCTGTATGCCCTGGCTGGTGATCTCAAGAGCCCTGTCCGTGATATAGCCTTTGATAATCGGGGTTAAAATGGCGCTTAAATCTTCGTATTTGGCCTTTTCCTCGGAATCCCGGGCCAGATGTTCCATGTCATAGCAATACCCGCCGTAGTAGATGAGGCTTCTCATGCCATCGACATAGGCCTTCATAAGCATCAACTGCCGTCTCACGTCCGGGTGCTGGATGATCGGAACGTTTGCTGCATCCGGGTCCTTCCCGGCCAGCAGATGTTTGCCCTGGATCCGCTCCTTGGCATAATTGGCGGCATACATA
>JAGYOT010000108.1 GCA_018399455.1 Desulfobacterales bacterium | reverse complement strand
AACGCAGATATTGGACTTTTTGCGAAGCCATCAATAATATCCGGGCAATACACAAACAGCCATAGACTCAACTTTACATCATGCAAACTGTTACCGAATCAAACGGGCCGATGCGGTTTCACGAGTTCCGCGAAATGGCCCTGGTTTCCATGGAAGATATCTGCCGGGAAATTTTTAACGAAAACCAGGCCTCCATCAAGACAAAAAAAGAGGCTGTAGCCATACGGAACCTGACCAATATTTTCAACACCACCCTGAAGCTGTCCAATGAGAAAGGCTTTCATACCATGAGCTTGCGGGATTTGAGTCAAGCTTCCGGTTTGAGTATGGGTGCGCTTTACTCCTACTTCACCAGCAAAGAAGACTTGCTGGAGATGATTCAGAACCAGGGCCGGCGGCTGACCCAGCGGATTTTACGGCAGCAGATCTCTCGGGTGAAAACAGCGGACCAGAAACTGCGGACCGGCATCCGGACGCATCTGTATTTGACGGAAGTCATGCAGCCCTGGTTTTATTTCTCCTTTATGGAGGCCAAGAACCTGGACAAATCTCAGCAGAGAAAAACCATTGAAGGCGAACTGGCCTCTGAACAGATTTTTGTTGAGATTTTAGACGAAGGGCTTGAAAAGAGAATTTTCAACCTGGAACAGCCGATACTGACGGCAACCGTTATCAAGGCCATGATGCAGGACTGGTACCTCAAGCGCTGGAAATACAGCAGGCGTCGTATATCGGTGGATGACTATGCCGATTTTGTCATCTATGTCATTGAATCCATTGTCAAGCCGAATAATGCCGCTCGGCCGGAGCCGGACGCCTGATAAAGCGCTCTGCTGAGCTCAGAACGCAAGCCGGGTTTTCATGTTCGACGGTGCCGGAGGGAGAATCCGTTACGTTTTTTACCGGCGGGGCGGAACGACCAGAACCGGGATTTGCGATTTGCGAAGCACCCCTTTTACCACAATCTTTCTTCTTCAGCCGTCAAGACGGATCTTTCCCGCTCCGCTTGACTTCGAGAGCGCGCAGTTCATTTCTTTTGACTTTGCCGGTTACCGTAAGCGGAATTTCATCGATAAACTCAACCTCTCTGGGGTATTCGTGAGCGGCAAGCCGGGTTTTGACAAACTTCTTGATGTCTGTTTTCAACTCCTCGGAAGCGTTCTGTCCGTCCTTGAGTTTGATAAACGCTTTGACAATCTGGCCCCTCCGGACATCTTCCTTGCCGATCACCGCTGACATCGAAACGGCCGGGTGGCTGAGCAGGCAGTCCTCAACCTCGGATGGCCCGATGCGGTAGCCCGAACTCGTTATGACGTCATCATTTCGTCCCCGAAAAAAGAAATAGCCATCCTCATCCATGGTCGCCGTATCCCCGGTTTTCATCCACCCGTTAACAAACTTGGAGCGGGTTGCCTGCTCGTTTCGCCAGTATTCCAGAAACATCACCGGGTCGCCGCTACGGACCGCAACCTCTCCTTCTTCACCCGGACCGAGCACACTTCCCTTGTCATCAATGATCGCCAGCTGGTGTCCGGGAACCGCACGGCCTATGGATCCCGGCTTGATGGGCATAATGGCGCCGCAGTTGGAGGCAAGGATATTGGCCTCGGTCTGTCCGTAAAACTCATTAATGTCCAGGCCCAGCGTATTTTTCCCCCACTCCAGGATTTCCTCTCCCAGGGACTCTCCGCCGCTTGCCACGGTTCGAAGCTTAAGCTTTCGGCAGGCTTCGGGACTGGCCTCAGACCGGATCATTTTCAGTGCCGTAGGCGGCAAAAACGCATTTCGTACCCCGTGGCGTTGCATGAGGTCGACGGCTGCGTCCGCATCGAATTTCCGAAACCGGCAGGCCAGCACGGGCACCTTATGATATAAACTCGGAAGCAGCACATCAATCAGTCCGCCGATCCAGGCCCAGTCCGCCGGAGTCCAGAAAAGATCTCCCGGTTGAGGGAAAAAATTGTGGGAAACGTTAATCCCGGGCAGGTGTCCCAACAGGACACGATGGGCATGAAGCGCCCCTTTGGGGGGGCCGGTCGTCCCGGACGTGTAAATGATAAGAGCAGGATCCTCCGCCGCGGTTGAAACCGGAGAAAAATCGTCGGAAGCGTTTTCAAGGGCCTCGGAAAACGAAATGAGATTATCCTCCCGGCTGCCGGGTTCGCCGATGCAGATCACGTATTCCAGGTCCGGCAGCGTGTTTTTTATCTCCATAATTTTATCAAGGTTGCCGGCCTCGACAAGCACCACCCGGGTTCCGCTGTTTTCCAGCCGGAACTGCAGGGCCTCAGGACCGAAGAGCGTAAACATCGGGATGTTAATGGCACCCGTCTTAAATCCCGCCAGGTGCGCAATAATCGTCTCCGGCTGTTGGGAGAGAAAAATACCCACACGGGTGCCCTTTTTGACGCCAAGCCCGGCATAGACATTGGCCAGCTTGTTTGAGGTTTTTTTTAAGTCCGTAAAAGTATAAGTATGGACGCGGTGCTGCTCATCCTCATAGACCAGGGCCGTATCTCCCGTGCCGGCGTGCCTGTCGCATATATAATGGGCAATATTGAACTGCCCGGGAATATCCCAGTTAAAATTATCATAAATCTCTCTGTAACGGTCTTTCATGTTCAACCTCCCAAAAACCTTATTGGACCAGAACGGAGGGCAGCCACAGGACCAGCTGCGGGAAAAGCACGCATATAACCAGGCCGACTAGCATCAAAAGCACAAAAGGAACGACGCCTCGATAGATATGCATCAGATCGACCCCCGGCGGAGCGATGCCGGCGAGGTAAAAGAGCGCGTAGCCGAACGGCGGCGTTAAAAAGGAAGCCTGCAGGTTAACGGCAATAATGACCACAAACCAGACGCGGTTGAACTCGAGCTGATCCGCAATAGGCAAAAAAATCGGAAAGCAGATCAAAACGATGCCCAGCCAGTCGATAAACATGCCAAGAAAAAAGACGATCACCATCATAAAAGCAAATATGGTCCACTTGCCAAAGCCGGATCCGAGAATAAATTCCGTAACCACCTCCCCGCCGCCGATGCCTAAGAAAACACCGGTAAAACAGCTCGCGCCGCAGAGAATAAAGATGACCATGGCATTGGTTTTGGCGGTTTGCAGGCAGGCCTTATAGAAGCCGTTCCAGGTAAACTTGCGATAGGCCACCACCATAAAAAAGGTCAAAAACGCCCCCAGCCCGGCTGCTTCGGTTGGCGTTGACACTCCCAGAAAAATGGAGCCCAGCACTCCCAGAACCAGAATCGCCGGCGGAACCAGCGATTTGACGCTCTGCAGGAGGACTTTGCGGGTGGATACAGCAGCGAGCTCCTCTTCACTTGCCGAAGGGCCCCATTCCGGCTTGGCCCAGCAGGCCACGACAATATAGCTCAGATACAGAAACGCCAGGACAATTCCGGGAAAGACAGCCGCAGCAAACAGCTCGCCTACCGAAAGCGTCGCCTGCTGGGCCATAACAACGAGCATGATGCTCGGCGGAATCAGGATGCCAAGCGTCCCTCCGGCGGCTATACCGCCGGTGCTGATTTCTTTTTGGTAGCCGTATTTCAAAAGAATGGGCATCGAAAGAAGCCCCATGGTGACGATGGAGGCGCCGACAATGCCGGTGCAGGCGGCAAAAACGGTTGATACGACGATCACGGCCAGCAGAACCCCGCCTCTGAGCCGTCCGAAAAGGTAGCGCAGCGAATCGAACAGATCTTCGGCGATCCCGGATTGATCAAGCAGTTGCGCCATAAAGATAAAAAGCGGAATCGCGATCAGCACATAGTTGTCCATGGTCCCGTAAATCCGGTTCATGAACATATAAAACACCGACGGCCCCCAGCCGAGCAGGCCGAAAATTACCGCCAGCCCGCCCAGGGTAAAGGCCAGGGGATGGCCCATGAAAAGACCGATCAACAGGCCGATAAACATCAATATGATCAGCAAGGTTTCGCTCATGCCGCTCCCCCTTTAATGAGTACGATGATCCGTTTCACAAAAACCGACAACCCCTGTAAGATCAGGAGTGCGGCAGTAACGGGGATGACCGTCTTTACATAATACAGGGGAGGGGAGAAAACACTCCAGCTCGTCTCCTGCATGGCCCAGGACTTTTCAGCAAAGTAAAACCCTTTCCAGAGAACAATCGCAGCGAAGGGAAAGAAGAAGACCAGGTAGCTGATGATATCCAGCAAAGCCTGTATTCTTGCGGATAAGCGCTGGTAAAAGATGGTAACGGAAACATGCGCGTTATGAAGCAGGGCAAATGGGGTAAGAAGCATGAAATGGGCGGCATACAACTGCTTTGTGGTCTCAAAGGTCCATATCGTGGGAGCCCCGAAGACCCGTCGCATCATGACTTCGTATACGACCAGCAGGGTGATCAGGACGACCAGGAAGCATAAAACCCGTCCGATCCATTCATTGATCATATCAATGGAGGAAAGAAATTTTTTCCCGTCTTTCATGGTTTCCTTTCCGGCAATACCTTTCACGGATGTCAGCAAAAATGGGTTCAGTCCGCTTTTTCGTGGCACCGCCGGTGACGGAGCCACGAAATGCACATTAAAACTTGGGAAAACCAGAGGACAAAAAGTCCTCCCGGTCCGGGCAGGTTTTCCTTATTTGGATGCCGCCTTTTTCAGCTTTTCCATATCCGGCAGCACCACGTTTCTGCCAAAGGTGAAAGGCTGCGACAGGCCCCGCCATTCGCTGATTTTTTCCAGATACTGGTATTGGGAGTAAATGATTTCGGCAAAGAGGGGGTTGTTTTTGGCCGTTTCAAGGGTCAGCTTGTTGGCCATTTCCTGAATCTGTGTCAGCTCGGCGTCGCTCAGGCGGCTGACTTTGGTCCCCGCCTCCATAAACTTGGCCGTGGCATCCACCGCACCTTTTTCAAAGTAGGTATAGGACCAGAGGAAATTGGCCATGGCGGCCTGCTTTAGGAGATTCTGCTGGTGCTCCGAGAGCTTGTTCCAGGTCTTCTGGTTGATCATTACCCCCAGTACCGACGCCGGCTGATGCCAACCCGGGGTTGCCCAGTACTCTGTCACCTCATTAAACCCCATGCCCCAGTCATTGTTGGGGCTGGAAAATTCCGCAGCATCAATAACCCCTTTTTCCAATGCCTGGTAAATTTCCCCGCCTGAAAGCATGGTTTGCGCCGCTCCCAGTTTCTCCAGGAGCTGTCCCTGGGTCTTGCCCGACATCCGGATTTTTAGTCCCTTGTAGTCCTCTAAGTTTTTTATCGGCTCATTGGAGCGGACGCCTGATTCCATGGGGGTAACGCCGTGAGGGAGGTAATAAATTCCATGTTTGCCGTAGGCTTTCTGATAGAGCTCCAGGCCGCCGTATTGATAGATCCAGACCGCGTAATCAACCGGCGTCAAGCCCATCGGATAGGAGCCAAGAGCATCAAACGCCCTGGATTTTCCGCTCCAGTAATTGGGCCAATCCCCCCCGGCCTGGAGGGTCCCGCTGGCTACGGCATCAAAAAGTTCAAAAGCCGGGACAAGTTCTCCGGCAGAAAACAGCTTGATCTTAAATTCTCCGCCGGAAAGCTCGTTGACGACTTCAACGAAATGGCGGTCCGCCTGAATCAGATCAATGGACGGGGTCCACGTCGTCCCCATGCGCCAGCGGAGCGTTTTTGCATTGGCGGGGGAGAAAAAAATCAACGCCCCGAAAAATAAGGTGAAAAAACAAATGAAAACTGTCTTTCTCTTGCTTTCAATCATTGCTGAACCTCCTTTGGGTTGGGGGTGAATCAGGGGCTTCCCTGAATGATCAACGGTTCCTGAAAAATCCCTGCCACGCCGTTGGATTCTCACATGGCAGGCTCTCGCTCAAAGCCGGCAGCTCTGGGATGCAAAGCCTTGGCGGGGTGCGCCCGAAAAACAATACGGCCGATGCCCGGCGGCGGTGGCCGGTGCCCAAGGCGGTCAGTAGGTGAGCACCATGCCGCCGTCAAACAGCATGTCGCCCCCGACCAGGTACTTCCCGTGCCTTGAGATTCCAAAGATAAAGAGATTTGCGACTTCTGCCGGTGTCATCATTTCCTTGACCCTGGAATTGCCCATCATCACCTGCGTCACCACGTCATCTTGGGAAAGCCCTCTTTGCTTTGCCTGAGCGGGGATTTGATTGAGCGCCAGCGGTGTTTTTACATAGCCTGTACTGACGGTAAAAGACCGAATCCTGCCCTCACCCTCTGCGGAGATGGACTGGCTGAGGCCCCGCAGGCCGAATTTGGTGATATTGTATACCGGCTTATTCCGGGTTGTAATATGGCCGTGTACCGAGGCCATGTTCCCGATGACACCAACCCCGTCATCGGATTTTTTCATCAGGGGAATAACCAGCTTGGAGAGATAGAAAGGGGCGCGCAGCATCAGGCGCTGCATCATATCATACGTATCCATGGGAAAATCTTCTACCGCATCAATATGCTGCGTGCCGGCAATATTGATCAGGTACTTGACCGTGCCGAGCCGGCCTGCTTCTGCAGCCACCTTTTCAATATCCCGGTCATTGGTCAAGTCCGCCTTCATGAACGTAACGGTGCCCTCCGCTTCATCAGCCATACGGCAGGTTTTCTCGCC
>JAGYOT010000107.1 GCA_018399455.1 Desulfobacterales bacterium | reverse complement strand
TCACAAATCCCTACCAATATATGCGCAATTCGGCGGTCTTTGCCCTCTCTTCCAAATGGGAGGGGCTGCCGACAGTACTTATCGAGGCCCTCGCATTAGGCGCTACGGTCGTTTCGACCAACTGCAAAAGCGGTCCTGAGGAAATCCTCAGGGGGGGCAGCATCGGACGGTTGGTGCCCGTCGGCGATATTGAGGCTCTTTCCGAAGCTATAGTCGAAAGCTTGAATAATGACAAAAATATCCCGGAGAAAGAGTATCTGCAACAATACGAGCCCGGTTGGGCAGTCGATGAGTATTTAAAAGTTATAGAAGGGGTCAGTCGTGGATAAGTGGACTTTTCGACTTCTTTTATTGCTGGTCTTTTCGATCCCGGCTGAGAACATGTTTGTTCTGCCGGGTTTTGGAACGATCTCCCGTATCATTGGATTGGTTGTGGTCGTTGCGGCTATAGGTTTTATGTGCAAAAAGCAGGGCATAAGAAATTTAGGTCCTGTTCAGTGCTTTTTTGGCATTTTTCTTATCTGGCTCATGGCCAGCTTTTTTTGGAGTATTGATCTCGAAGGCAGTAAAGACTCGATATCCATATATGTAAAACACGGGGTATTTTTATGGATCATATGGGAATTCTCTCAATCTGAAAATCAGCAGATGCAGTTGATGAAGGCTTACATCCTTGGAGCCTTTGTCCCGATTATAAGTATTATTACAGCGTTTTTGCAGGGACTTCAAAGCTCATATTTCAGGTATTCAGCTACGGGATTTGACCCGAATGACATTGGCTTGACCATCGCTCTGGCTGTCCCTATGGCCTGGTACATCGTCACGGCTACCCAAAAAAAGGTTTTCATTTGGATTTGTAGCTTTTACGTGCCACTGGCTTTTATTGCCATAATCCTTACGGCTTCTCGGGCTGCGTTTGTGGCCTTGATTGTCGCCTTGGTTTTTGTCGTTTCAGGGATTCCCAAATTGTCTATGCTTAAAAAATCATTATTTTTGCTGCTGATTTTATTGTCCGGAATCCTGGTGGCCAAATTTGTCCCCGCCTATTCCTGGGACAGATTAATGACCATTGGAAGTCAGGTTGCAGAAGGAGATGTCGGGTCGCGGGTAAACATCTGGCGGGGAGGGATCGAGATTTTTGCCGACCACCCACTGATGGGTACCGGCATTGGCAGTTTTCGAACCAGCTTTGAGTCTTATTTCGGCATCTGGGTGTCACCGCACAACCTGTTTCTGTCGGTTATGGTAGATCTTGGAATCATAGGCCTTTGTCTGTTTCTAGCCATTGT
The DNA here is from genome assembly GCA_018399455.1 of Desulfobacterales bacterium. GTDB lineage: Bacteria > Desulfobacterota > Desulfobacteria > Desulfobacterales > Desulfosalsimonadaceae > M55B175. Next base: position 5,330 of record JAGYOT010000107.1, on the reverse strand, counting down.
CGCGGCAGCGCTTTATGGCACCAAACGTATGGACAGCTTGAAAAGAAAAATGTGGATTTTCATTTTTCTCACCTGGTTTGTCGGGGTTATGACCCTGGGTTGGGCCCATCGTAAACCGACCTGGTTTCTGATTGGTCTGCTTTCGGTTCAGGGGGCTGTGCAGGTAAAAAAACAGGAGGAAATAAATGGCGTGGCAACAAAGCCTTTTCCATGAAGACCGGGATAGCGATGTTCATCGGCCATCAAGGTGGGCGCTGTGAGCCTTGAGATACTCCTTATAGGCACTTTGCCGCCCCCGGTAGGAGGGACCACGGTTTCGTTGAGACATCTTGTGCGGGCCCTTGCGGGACGTAAAGATGTTCGAATCCGGGTGGTAAATACCGGAGGCATTCGTGGCAGCCGGCTGCGGGGGTCACGCCAATTTATCGGGATTCTCCGAAAAATAACCGCAGAGGTCCGAGCCGTTGATGTGGTCACTTTGCATGTCGGGTTGCATGCCTTGCCCCTGCTGGGTCCATTTGTTCTGCTGATCTGTCGTTTATATGGAAAACCACTGATGATACGACGGTTTGGCGGAATGGATCATCGGGAATTGAAAGGTATTTCGTACCTTGCAGCGAATGGGATCATCAGGCGGGCTGACCTCTATCTGGTTCAGACCAAAGCACTCAAAAGAGCGGCGATCGATGCAGGATTGGAACGGGTGGAATGGTTTCCCACCAGCCGCCCGCTATCGGGTCCGCAAGACGTGACTGGACAGACAAAGACAGTCTGCAAACACTTCGTTTTTTTGGGACATTTACGGGCGACCAAAGGTATCAGCGAAATTATGGCCGCCGCCGAACGCCTGCCGGAGGATGTCTCCGTGCATGTTTACGGTCCTTTTTATGACGGTTTAAACGAGGATATGTTCAGCCCATGCAAGCGGGTGCAGTACTGTGGCGTGGTGGAACCGGATGCCGTGCCGGAGGTGCTGGGTCGCCATGACGCTCTTTTGTTGCCGACCTATTACGGGGGGGAAGGCTACCCCGGAGTCATTCTGGAAGCCTTTAATGCCGGGATTCCGGTGATTACAACCTTGTGGAAGGAGATCCCTGAAATAGTCGACGAAACCTGCGGGATGCTTATTCCACCCCGGGATGCCGAGGCGCTTTTTCAGGCGATGTCTGCGCTGGTGGAGGACGAACTGTTTTATACAAAGCTGTGCCGAGGGGCGATGGAACAAAGAACCCTGTTCGATTTCGAACAGTGGACCGAATATTTTGTCCGTTTGTGTCAGAACTTGGCCATGACTATCCGGAATAAACAGAGGCGAGGATATAAATGCTGAAAATTATCAATGTGGTAGGAGCCCGTCCTAATTTTATGAAAATTGCGCCCATTATTCAGGCCATGAACCGGCACCCGGATCGGATTAAACATCTTCTGGTTCATACCGGGCAGCACTACGACGAAAAAATGAGTACGGTCTTTTTTGATGAACTCGGTATGCCGAAACCGGATATGGACCTCGGAATCGGATCGGGGTCCCATGCTCTGCAAACCGCCGGGGTCATGGTCGCTTTCGAAAAGGTCTGTTTGGAAGAGCGACCGGATCTTGTGGTCGTGGTTGGCGATGTGAACTCTACAATGGCCTGCACCATCACGGCCAAAAAACTGGGCATCAAGGTCGCCCACGTCGAAGCCGGACTGCGCTCCCGGGATATGGACATGCCCGAAGAAATCAACCGGCTTTGTACCGATGTGCTCTGTGATTATCTGTTCACCACCGATCGGATTGCCGATCGGAACCTTAAAGACGAAGGTGTTTCGGAAGATCGGATCTTTTTTGTCGGCAATGTCATGATTGACACCTTACTCACGCACAGGGACAGGGCGGCACAACTCTCTTTGCGGGATGACCTGAATCTTAAAGCTGGCGGTTACGCAACTCTGACCCTTCATCGCCCTTCAAACGTGGACGATGCGGCCATCTTTCTTGAAATCCTGCAGGCCTTGGCATCTATCGCGCAGGAAATCCCCATAATTTTCCCGATTCATCCGCGAACCCGCAAAATGGCGGCCCAGTTCGGCTATGAACAGTTTTTCTCCAAGGGCAAAACAGTTCAGGGTATCTGGCTGAGGGAACCTTTGGGCTATCTGGAGTTTCTGCATCTGAATATGGGGGCGCGGATGGTGCTCACCGATAGCGGAGGTTTGCAGGAGGAAACGACGGTGCTTGGAGTGCCCTGTATAACCTTGCGACACAATACAGAACGTCCCATAACCTGTGATGAAGGCACTAATGTGCTGGTAGGAAACAGCAGGGGAAAAATCCTCGAAGCGGCCCAAAGGGTGCTCCATGGCAATTTCTCCTCCAGTAAAATTCCGGAAAAATGGGACGGCAAAGCAGCGGACAGAATTGTCGAAATTTTACTGGCGATTCAGGACCAACAACCGCTGGCGGCCCCTTGACTCCCGGTAAGGAGAAGAGGTTCAGACGATTAGGATTTTCGCTCGGAGTTGTGTGGCGTCTGGGACTGCGCAGCGTGGCGACCGTGATTGTCTACCGGCTGGCACTTCGCTGCGGACTTCTGGAAAGACGATTGCCCAGAGGCGAAGCCTATGAGGGCGACCTGTTTGACACCTCACAGGATGTAACCAACAAGGGGTTGTCGTCGCCCTCAGGCAACCCGGTTCTCGAGCAGGCTGAGGAATTACTGGCAGGCAAAGCGCTGTATTTTTCCTATAAAAAATACAGCGTCGGTTCTCCTCCCGACTGGTTTTTAAATCCGCACACTCGGCAACGCTATGCAGAGCCACGGCAGCATTGGTCAAAACTTTCTGATTTCGACCTCACTATCGGAGATATCAAACTGGTCTGGGAGCTGTCCCGATTTGATTGGGCCCTTGTTTTTGCCCGAGCCTACCGACAGTCCGCTGATAGGCGCTTTTTAGAGACCCTGAACAGCTGGACTTCGGATTGGATTCAACAGAACCCCCTGAATACGGGGCCTAACTGGAAGTGCGGCCAGGAAGCTAGTATCCGAGTGCAGCAGGTTTTACTTACGGCTTGGATCCTGGGGAATCATGAGCAGCCTTCTGCCGCCTTGATCCGATTTGTTTTTGAGCACTGTCGTAGAGTTGAACCTACCCTTCGTTATGCAATCGCCCAGAACAACAATCACGGTACCAGTGAAGCCGCTGCTTTGTTTGTCGCCGGAGCCTGGCTCGAAACATTCGGCCGCCAGCCAAACATGCGACAGCAAGGAGCCCGGTGGCAAAGAAAAGGGCGCAAGTGGTTGGAAAATCGGGTCACCAGCCTGGTCGAAAAAGACGGCAGTTTTTCCCAGTATTCGGTTAATTACCACCGAGTCCTCGTGGATACCTTGAATATTGTGGAGTTCTGGCGCCGTCGGTTGAATGTAAAAGAATTCAGCAACACCTATTACAAGCGCTGTCTGGCGGCGGTCGTCTGGCTCTATCACATGGTTGACGAAAGCGGCGACGCCCCCAACCTGGGGACCAACGACGGGGCTCGCCTTTTTGTCCTTTCCAATACACCCTATCGTGATTATCGCCCCTCGGTTCAATTGGGCATGACTCTGTTCGGGGCAGGCCGGGTGTATCCGGAAGGAGCGTGGGACGAACCGCTTTCCTGGTTGCAACTTGAAGCGACCGGGCCACCGAAAATACCGAAGCCTGCCAGTATGGAGTTTTCTGATGGCGGTTATGCGGTGTTCAGAGGCGGGTGCTCCTGGGGGGTCGTCCGTTTTCCGCGGTTTCGTTTTCGCCCCGGACATGCGGATGCCTTTCATTTGGATCTCTGGAGCGGTGGGATCAACCTTCTGCGGGATTCAGGTTCCTATTCATACAACGCGGAAGAGCCCTGGCAAAGTTACTTCGCTTCGACCGCTGCCCACAATACCGTCGAGTTCGATGGCCGGGATCAAATGCCCCGCCTGAGCCGGTTTTTGCGGGGAGCCTGGTTGACGATGAACAAAAGCGATGATTTTTCTTGCGACGGGGCAGGGGACCGCTGGTCTGGTTCGTATCGCGACACTCTGGGGGCAGAGCACAAACGTACTGTCACCAGAGTGTCGGAAATATGGACCGTTGTCGATGAGATCCGTGGGGTCCAGTCCTCGGCTGTTCTTCGGTGGCGTCTTGTGCCGGGCCATTGGCACATTTCAGGTGATAAATGTGTCGGGGAGCTTTTCCAGATACAGGTCACAAGCAGCGTCCCGATCAAGCGATTTGAGTTGCAAGAAGGGTGGGAATCTCATTTTTATCTTCATAAATCAAGGCTTCAAGTCCTTGAAATTGAAGTCGATAGTAAAGAGGCTGTTTTAATGTCCCAAATTCACATCACAGCATGAGGTGCCCATGGAAATCCTGTACTTTCACCAATATTTTTCCACTCCGGAAGGTGCCGGCGGTCTCAGGTCCTACGAAATTTCCAAAGCGCTGATCGAACGGGGACATAAGGTCACCATGGTTTGCGCGTCAACCTCATTGGGTAAAACCGGGCTTTCCGGCGAATTCCAGGCCGGGAAACGCAGGGGCTGTGTCGACGGGATTGAAGTCATCGAGCTGGAATTACCTTATTCGAATTACGATAGTTTTTTCAAAAGAACCCTGACTTTTTTGCGTTTTTCCTTGCGCAGCATCAAAATTGCCCTGACCGCAAAATATGACCTTATTTTTACCACATCCACCCCCCTGACGGTGGGTCTGCCCGGAATTGCCGCCTCTTTTCTGCGGCGGAAACCCTTTGTCTTTGAAGTGAGAGACCTGTGGCCCGAACTTCCCAGGGAAATGGGGGTGATCAAGGACCCTGTGGTTTTAAAAGCCATGAGTCTCCTCGAATGGCTTTCCTATCATGCGGCGAAAAAATGCATCGGACTCTCTCCCGGAATCGTTGAAGGCATTAAGCGGCGTGGGATCAAGGCGGAAAATATTGCCATGATCCCCAACGGCTGTGATCTGGATCTGTTCACCCCTTACGCCGAGGGCAATAGAACTCCCGAGAACGTTTCTGAGAACGATTTTGTGGCCATCTTTTCCGGTGCCCATGGCGTAGCCAATGGTTTGGATGCGGTTCTGGATGCGGCAGCAGAATTATTGAAACGTCAGCGTTCGGATATCAAACTGATTTTGATAGGGGACGGCAAGCTTAAACCGCGACTGCAACAGCGGGCCGCAGACGAAGGCTTGATAAATTGCCTGTTTATGGATCCTGTCCCGAAAAAACAGTTGGCCTGTCTGCAACGGCGAGCGGATGCCGGTTTAATGATTCTGGCCAACGTTCCAGCCTTTTATTATGGGACCTCGCCCAATAAATTTTTTGA
>JAGYOT010000106.1 GCA_018399455.1 Desulfobacterales bacterium | reverse complement strand
AACCTGAGCCTGCTGCCGGCTGATAAAGCTGGCCATGTGCCGCGTGATGGCGGGGTCGGATTCATAGGAGAGCCCGGCTTCCTGAAGTCCGACCTGCTGCTGCCGCTGCGGGAGATCGGTCAGCTGGCAGGCCGGGAAAAAACCGTCAAGAATCACGGCCTCAAGTGCTGAACGTTCAAGGCTTGTGCGCATAGTGCCGCCAATCAGGCTGCTTCCCCGCCCCAGTACCGTTATCGGGTATTCGTCCATGGGCGAAACTGAAAGAAGCTGCTCCTTGGCGTTTCGACAGGCATGAACCAGGCCGCGAATCTGCCAGGAATCCAGTTTGTTCCCGGACTGGGCCAGTTTTCCGGCAATACTGTAGGCAAGGGCCAGGTCCATGTTGTCACCGCCAACCAGCAGATGCTCGCCAACCGCGATTCGCTCCAGCAGAAGCTCCCCGTCTGCTTCTGAAATCCGGATCAGGCTGAAATCGGTGGTGCCGCCCCCGATGTCGCAAACCAGGGCACAATCGCCCTTTTCCACTTTTTTGCGCCACTGGTCCCCTGAAGCCTCGATCCAGGAATAAAAAGCCGCCTGAGGCTCTTCAAGAAGGGTTATATGCCTAAGGTCGGCGCTTTCCGCTGCCTGCACGGTGAGTTCCCGGGCCACCGCATCAAATGATGCGGGAACCGTCAAATGAATTTCCTGGTTTTCCATGCGGAGGCGTTCATCAGAGCCTGCCATCTCATAATTCCAGGCATCCCTTATATGGCCAAGCAACAATGCGGACGCCTCAACCGGCGACACCCGTCCTACATCTTCGGGAGCATCCCAGGGCAGGATAGGTTTGTTCCGGTCCACCATGATATTGCAGAGCCAGGATTTGCCGGATGCGATCAGGCGATTGGGAACTTCCGCACCGCGCTTTCGGGCAAATTCACCGACGATCCGCTGATTCTCTTGGTCCCATGGCAGAACGAGGGCTTTGCCGGAAGTTTCATTGGCGGTCGGGATATAAATAAACGAGGGTAAAATTTCCCGGGTCTCCACCGTTCCGGCATCGACCAGCTGCGGAATCCTGAAAATCCTTATACCTGAAGACACCTCCGGGTCTGCCTCCGTGTAAGCGACAATACTGTTGGTAGTCCCCAGGTCAATGCCGATAATATATGCGGGCGCTGTCACTCCATACTCCTGTCAGGCTGGAAAAAATTCCTTTGTCATTTAAACGATTTCCACCTCCGCCGGCGCGATAATCCGGGGGTCCTGCGTACTGGACAAGGTCGGCAATTCCAGTTTGCCGGCCCGCCATCCCCGGTGCCTTAATATGCCCGTAAATGGGGGGTCACCGCTCACATTACCGGTCAGTTTAACTTCAGCGGCATCAAAATCCATAGGAAGGGTTATCGTATCCCCCTCAGCTTTTTCAAAAACCGGCTTCGGGGACAGTGTTTTATTGATCATCTGTTTGCAGGTATCCTGAATGCTGCGCACGGCGGCGCCGATCTGGGCATCTTCATACCGGCTTAAATCCTCCTCGAAAAAATCAACCAGCCGTCCTTCGCGCTGCAGTACGGACAACAAATGCAGGTAGTAGCGCTGATCCATCCGTGCCCGAACCATTTTTTCCTCTTGTGACGGTGCGGCTTCAAAAATTTCCTCCGGTTTGACGAGAGCCTCTTTAGCAGGTTTTTTCCGAGCCTCACTGCCTTTTACCCGGTCTTCGGCGACAGTCCTGGCTTTAATGGGCACCAGACCCTGCCTTTTAAACAACCGAACCAGGCTGCGTCGAAGCATCAACCAGAGGATCAACCCGAAAAAAAGGAAAACCCCGGCGGTTATCGGAATCAAGTAAGTTTTGAGAAAACTCATCAAAGGAACCAGGGCCTCCAGTCCGGCTTTGAATTCCGCCGAATTCCTGGCCGCCTCCCTGAGGATTTCAGGCGATACAGCATCCACGACTATCTGCCAGAGCTGAAATATGGCCAAATTACATAAGACCGAAAACAAGAGCATAAAAAAGAAAATCCAGATCAGACTCCGGCGGGAAAAAGATTTTATGACATCCATTGGCAAACTCCTTATGTGCAAATGCGCTTCAGGGCGGATTCGGAAATATTGGCAAAAGGTTAATGGAAACCAGGAAAAACTGTCAAGCCAAACCGCCTTCCACCGCCTTGATCAATCGCATTTAATTAAATGCATGGGCCCGGCCTGTCAAGCAACTTTTAATACAGGAAAACGCACGGGCTAAGGGCGCACATGAATTTGGTCTTGCCATGGTCCGTTTCAGTATATTATATTGGATATCTGAATGGAAACCGCCTTACTTTTGCCAATATCGGTGCCGGGCGCAAATTTCAATCGCCGGCATACTTCAGGGATCACAGGGGGAATGATAACCGCCTTCATTAAGCTTAACGACGGTTTCCAGTTTTCGTTCGGGCGGTATTGAATTGTAAGGAGAAGGTGAATGCACAAGCCAATTAAGCGCGACAAATTTGATTTTGAAATCGGTTACTTAAGTGAAAGTCCCTGCCGACGATGTATTTTCAGACACAAGCTGCCAGACTGTGCGGAGACCTGCTCGTTGGTGGATAAAATTCGCATACTCCTTGCCAAGGGAATCTCCTGCACCGGTTCCTATTTTATCCAATCCTGAGTGCTGTACCACAGAGACTGTTTCATCTCTTTTACCCAAAAAGCCCGTGCCTGAATGGCACGGGCTTTTCTTCCTGATGCCCTGACGGCCGTCAAAAAAAGGCCTTTTCATTCCCAAAGAATTTGTTCTAATCGCTGGACGTTTGCTTAACCGTAATTTGATCCATGATCTCAGCAAGCGTTTTTGGCCCGATTCCTTTAACATTCGTCAGTTCATCAACCTGCTTGAAATCACCGTTTGCCTTGCGGTAGGCAATGATGCGCTCAGCAAAAGCCGGGCCAATCCCTTTGAGTTGCACAAGTTCGCCCACGCTTGCCGTATTAATATTGACGGCACCCTCTTGCGCCGCGGCCGGCAAACTTCCCGCAAAACCGGCAAAAAAGACCAGAATCGCAAGAGCAAGCAGAATTTTCGTAAGCTTTTGTTTCATGATTAAACTCCTTTCTTCTCTTTAAAAGATTCGACATATACTTTACAGGCCAGGAAGAATCCTCAACATTTTAGTCTAGGCCTTTGCGCATAATACTTAACTTTTTGGATTAGTCAATAAAAAATCAGGATTTATAAGAATACGCCATTGACCCGAAAAATACGGACATAAAAGGCGCAAATGGATTGAGCAAGGCGAGACGCCGCTTTCTTCGTTTCTCCGGGATGCGGGAGTGGAGATAGGCGGTTATTGGTTTCGGCCGATTACGATGTAATGCCAGGGAAGGCGGTCAGGAGCCCGGCCGCTTTCCAAGCCGACGGCCGTCATTTGCTCAACAACCTCTGACGGGGGGATACGGATAGATAACGGCGGACCCTCCGGAGTCTTTTCAGGCTTCCAGTCGACGATCATCATCTTGGCGCCCGGCCTGAGCAGACGCCGTGCTTCCGCCAGCAGTGCCTTGGGATGTTCCAGTTCATGATGAAGATTGATCATGTAAACCAGGTCCGACAATTCATCAGGCAAGGGAATCTTTGTCTCTGAAGACTTTACCGGAATGATCCGGCCATTATAGGCTTCAGGCAGATTGTTCTCCATATAGGCAATCATGAGGTCAACCGTGTCACAGGCATAAACTTTTCCTCCCTTAACCTTATCGGCAAACGGAACGGCAAAAAACCCGGTGCCTGCCCCGATATCCACCATAACTTCCGGTGCCTTCAGGTCGGCAAGCCCCCACAGAACGTCCGGGGGGATCGTCTCCAATCGTTTGGGGTCATTCAGCTTATGAATATGGCGGGGGTCAAACTTTTTTTCCGTCATGGCCCTATTTCCTGTTAATGCTAGCGGTTTAATCAGGTCCAAACCTCTAAGCCGGATTAGCAACGTCATAGCCTCCCGGCTACCGGTTGTCAATGCTTCATCGGAATCAAGACGGAATTTATCTCGGCTGACCAAGGGGAGCAAATATTGCCTTTCAACGGAAAAGGTTGACATGAGGACACAAAACAAAGGATAAAGAATACGGCTGATACTTGTTTTTAAATACTGTCTCTAAATTACCGATCATGCGAATAGCCGTCATATCAGATATTCACGGCAATGCCACGGCATTTGAAGCCGTGTTGGAAGATATTGACAGCCAGCAGGGAATTGAAGGAATCTACTGTCTGGGTGACAATATCGGCTATGGGCCGGAGCCGGAAAAGGTCATCGAAATGATGAGGATGCGTAATATTCCTTCCGTTCTCGGCAATCATGAACTCGCCATAAAACAGCCGGAGAGCCTGTCCTGGTTTAATCCCACAGCCCGCCGCTCTCTGGAAAAAACCTTGACGCTTCTCTCGCCGGAGTCAAAGACCTATATCGCCAAGCTGCCCACCTACCTGATTGTTGATGATTGCCGGTTCGTCCACGGCTTTCCCCCGGATTCCGTAACAACCTACCTTTTTGAAATCAATTCGAATGGAATCAAATACACCCTTGATCGGCTGGAGGAGCGGGTTGTTTTTATCGGCCACACGCACGAACTGCTCATCGCTGAGTATGACGGCACCGCCGTCATTAGCGAGCCTCTTTACAGAGGCACGGTGCAACTGGATCCCGGGAAAAAATATCTAATTAATGTCGGCAGCGTCGGTCAGCCACGAGACGGCACAAACCCGGCCAAGTATGTAATATACGATGATGAGGCCAATGAGCTGATTGTTCGCTTTGTCCCATATGACATCCATGATACCGTAAATAAAATACACCAGGCGGGGCTTCCGGAACAACACGCCTTGAGGCTCCTGTAAGGGTTTGATAAAAACACCGACAAACCTATCAGCGGCCAAAACAGGCTCAGGAAAACAGAGCTGGAACCTGTTCTCCTCCGATCGTCACGTAAACGGAACGCTTCAAATGCTAAACATCCAAGACCCTTGGTTCAGAATCAGTTTTTTGGAATTCTAAGCTTCTGCCCCGGGTAAATCACCGAGTTCTCATTCAGGTCGTTGACTTTCAGGAAACGCTCCAGATCCACATGGTTGTCTTTTGCAATGCTATAGAGTGTATCTCCCTCCTGTACCACATGAAACCCCGGTTTGGCGTCGGATGCTTTGGATGTTTTGACGTCCGGCTTCCGGGAGAGCCCCTCTTTTATTTCCTGAATTTGATGATTCAGCTTGTTCAAGCGGTCCTCAAGCACGGTCAGCCGTTGCCCGGTGTTCTCAATGGCCTTTGTGTTTGCCTGCATTTGGTCGACAACCCGGGTATCGGGAACAATTCGGTTTTTATTTGCTTCCACTGTTTCTTCAATGCCTTTCATCTGGGCCTCCATGCTTTTCAGTTGCTGCCGGAAGCCGGCCATTGAATCCACACGGCTTTCCAGGCGGGTCAGCCGCTGGGAAACGGTGCGGCCATTCTCCTTGGATGGGGTCTCGCCGCCCGAAAAAAATATGAAAAAAAGCAGCAGCAGCACCAGCAAGCCGCCGCCCAACAAAATAAAGGGAAATTCTGAGCGGGAAAAAAGGCGACTGAGTCTTCCGCCAGATAGCGTTGAGTAAGGTTTCTCGCTATAGTCCTGGTTTTCCGCATCAGACTGCCAATTCATGTTCACCTCCCCTGATGGTTTAGATGGGTCGTTGATATGGCTGTTTGAACAAACTTGTCAAATTCATTCCAGAATAAAAGGCGGATCGAATCCGTCTCATTTAATATTTCGTGTTTTGCATGGCTTATCTTCACAAATCGGCAGGCAGGAAGCCGCCTGCATACCCGCCGCATGGCAGGCACGGAAACCACCCGGTCCGCACTGCCGCCGACGATCAGAATCGGTGTTGCGACGGTCCGCAGGGAACCTGCTGACAAAAGCCTGTCCATGGACTTAAATGCTTCGAAAAGCCAGCCGTAAGTGACACCTCCGAGGGCCAGGGCCGGGTTTTGAGAGATTATTCTGCGTTCCTTCATAAAGCGCTCCCGGTCGCTGGTCAAGGGATTATTTTCAAACGGGCTCCCGCCCGGATCGTAAGGACCGGCGGCCGGGATATAGCGCTCTGACCAGCCGGCACGGTTGGCAACCTGCAAAAACGGTCCAAGGAGGACACCGGGGATCGGAAACGTATTGATGCGGATCATGGGTGAAACCAGAATCGCTGCTGCGACGGACGGCGCCTGCTCAACAAGGTAGCGAAGCGTAATGTGACCGCCCATGGAGTGCGCCAGAAAAATAACTGGTGAAACGGCATTCGGCCAAACAAAGGCTTCCATAAATGCATGGAGATCGTCCAAATATTGACGGAAGGATTTAATATGGCCTTTGTGTCGGTCTTTCAGCAGACGTTCAGAAAGGCCCTGACCCCGCCAATCCATCGTGCAGACGCGATAGTCGCGATTTTCAAACGCCGCGATGGTCTCTTCGTGCTTTTCGATAAACTCCGCCCTGTTTTATCTCGCCTGAATGTTCTGTGTATTGCTGGTTTAGTCGCCTATGGTCGTCTGATTCACAAATCAACCGCATGGCTGCAAGGTTAAGTGTTGGGTTGTCAGATTTAATCCATTTTTGAAGCAAGTA
>JAGYOT010000105.1 GCA_018399455.1 Desulfobacterales bacterium | reverse complement strand
CGGTTTTTCAATCCCCGGCTCTGAGCACCGGCCGGAGGTTCAACCCAAGATCTAACGGCTTTACAATCATAAAATTTCGTTTATCATTAAAACGAATGACATAAGTCGGGACCAAACAAAACTTGAACTACATTAACTTCCCCAGATTTCGGAGAAGCTGAATGCCTTCTGTGCGGACGCAGTTTTCAGTCGGTCTGTTTGTTGTGATCGGAATGGCCGTTGTCGTGGTCTTTATCCTTTGGCTTGGCCTCATGCAGTATTTCGTTGAAGGCCGCAAGTACGTGGCGTTTTTTGACGAATCCGTCCAGGGGCTGAACAAAGACTCGGCGGTGAAATACCGGGGGGTGGATATCGGGCGGGTGAAAGACATCCGTGTGGCACCGGACGGACGACTGGTCCAGATCATTCTTGAGCTTCGAGAGCCCCTTAGCGACGACATAAACGTTTATGCCCAGCTCAAGACCGTCGGCATTACCGGCATTATGTTTGTGGAGCTTGAGCGCATCCCCGAAGGGGAGACTGTCGAACCGCCGGATTTAGATTTTGAGCCCAAACATCCGGTGATTGCAACCAAGTCGTCTGAAATAAAGCAGCTGCTGACCGATATCTATACAATAGTGGACGAAATTAAAGAAATCGAATTCAATAAAATTGCAAAGGATGTCTCTCAGACTCTGGCTCATGTAAATCAGACCCTCACGGATGCCCGGGTGAAGGAGGTCTCCCAAAAGACCAGGAACACGCTTGCCGCTGCCGAAACACTGCTCGCACCGGAGAAATGGCGCCCTCTCCAAAAAAACATGGAATCGGCCACGAAACACCTGGACCAGCTGATCCGCAAAACAGAGAGCTCAGTGGAAGCCGCCGGCCGATCGCTTGCCGGACATGACAAACGCCTTGTTCAAACCATGAAAGCATTTCAACAGGCAGTGGAAAACGCAAACCACATGATAACTTCCGGCTCCCGCCTGATTGATGAAACCGACCGCCGCCTGGCCAGACTTCATCAACAAACCAGCGCATCCCTGCAGCAGCTGGAATGCGTAAGCAGCAATCTGAACCGCCTGATTGAGGAGCTTGTCAACCAGCCCTCGAAACTGCTGTTCAGCGATTCGCCACCGGCCAAACAAGTTGAGGGAAAGAGGAGACAGCCATGATCCGAAATTCGTTGAATCCGGTTCTTTTTTGCTTGTGGGCGATCCTCTGCGCCGTGCCCTTGCTGTCCGGCTGCAGCCTGCACAAATCGCCTCAGACACAGACAAGCTATTATCAGCTGAATTACCCGGCACCGGAACCTTCTTTTCCACACGCGGGTCTGCCCTATGTCATCCGTGTCTGTCCGTTTCAATCCTCTGATCTATACAGCCGGCAAGGGATTGTTTTCCAGGACGGCCCTCACTTGACCTCAAGATATGTCTATCATCAATGGATTTCTCCCCTGGACCGGATGCTGCCCCGGATGTTCGCCCGTGACCTGCGTCAGGCCGGCATTGTTCGCGGCGTTTTTTTAAATGGCGGAGAAGCCTCTACTCACCGTCTGGCAGGCAGCCTGGAGGCCTTTTATGAGGACGACGCAAAAGACCCGTGGGAAGCGGTTGCAGCGGTTAATGTAACCTTTATCGACGCCCGGGCCAGAGATCCCGCAGAACAGATTGTGTTTCAAAAAACCTACAAATGCCGGCGGCCCTGCTCTGCGAACCGGCCGGACGCATTTGTCGAGGCGGCCAGTCAGGCGGTCGCTGATTTGTCAGGGCAATTGACGGCCGATATTTATGAAACTCTGGACGGTTTGAAGAAAGACGCGAATTGAGGAGGCAGGAGTCATAGAATGGGGGAATAGCTGAATTGATTATCGTTTATTCTGTGACTCCCGACTCCGGCTTTTTTAGAAACTGTCCTTATGCGTGAATTCTTCAACAGCTTTTCGTTTGGGCGCGGATGGAATTTTGGCGGGATACCCCATGGGGATCAGCGATACCAGTTCATACCCTTCGGGGACATTTAATATCGACTTTATTTTGTCGTGATCAAAAAGGCCCATAATTACGGTTCCAAGCCCCATTGCCTGGGCGGCCAGGCAGATGTTCTGGGCGGCCAGTCCCAGATCGAACATGAACCAGTCTCCGAATTTGGTTGTTACCTTTTCCTTGTAATACCCGGAAGTCCCCAGTTTAGCGCACAGGGCAAGCACCACCGGAGCTTTGCCGACTGATTTGGTAGCCGGATTGCTGCCGGGCATCGCCTCTTTAAGCTTTTCCTTAACATCCTTGTCCCTGACCACAATAACCTCACAGCACTGGGTATTGGCCCAGGACGGCGCCCATTGGACCGCCTCCAGAACAGTCTGGAGCTTATCATCCGGCACATCCCTGTCTTCATAGTTTCTGATGCTTCGCCGTTCCTTGATTACGTTCATGATTTCCTGCATAACTCCTCCTTGCGGTTCGCATTGAATAAAAAATGGATTTCCCGGGTTCCGGTACTTATTCCTATAACTCTAGTCACTGAAAAGATCAAATTCCAGTATCAGTTCCGCAAGCCTTAAATCCTCCGGTCTTGTAATCTTGATATTCCATGGACTGCCGCAAATCATGCGGACGCGCCCGCCTGTGTGCTCTATCAGCGACGCATCATCCGTGCTTGAATAGCCCTCCTGCCTTGCCTGTAAGTGAGCCTTCCGGATAGAGACCAGGTCGAAGGCCTGAGGCGTCTGAGCGAGCCATAAACGCTGCCGGTCCAGCGTGTCAATCACGTCACCGGCCCTTGTGACCTCTTTGACCGTATCCGAAACCGGCAGGCCCAGGCTGCAGGCTCCGTTCTCCGCCGCTGTCCGGATGCATTCAGCAATGCGGCCGGGAGAGACAAAGGGCCGAACTCCATCATGGATCAAGACAACGCCGTCATCGCTATCTACAGCGCTGATGCCGTTAAATACGGATGCCTGGCGGGTAGGACCGCCGGCCACCAGCTGAAGCGGTTTTTTTGTGTGCTCTTTTGTGGCAATGAGGGGGATCACCTGCCTGCGGCAATAGTCAAAATCCGTTTCCGGAACAACCAGGAAAATATCGGTAATCTCAGGGGATGCGGCAATAGCCCGAAGCGTTCGGCTGAGAACAGGCAGACCGCTCAGCAGAAGGTATTGTTTGCGAATTCCGGCGGCCATGCGGATACCGTCACCGCCGGCGACAATAATGCCGACTATCTTGTTCATAAATCCATAAGCTGTCTGGCGGCCATCGATCAACAGGAAAATCTATGGATGAACATCATCTCAGGTATTGGAGGCTTTTGGGGAGCGGTATGCCTTTACCCATCCGATCTTCACCGTAATTGACGCTGGCAAGCACCCGGATATCATTTAGAGCCCGGGCATCGCCTTCAAAAACGACCTGTTTGATTTTTTCCTTCTGGATTTTGCCGCCGGCCCATTGGATATCCAGCACACTGCTGGCATCAAAACGGTCGCCGTCTACCACCAGATCGACCTGGCCGCCATAGTTCTGCACAATCTTTGCCACCAGCAAACTGGGCCTGGCATGAAACCCTAAATCCTGGGGAATATTAACCGTGACGGAATCCCGTTCAACATTATCGCTCAATATCTGCCTGGCCGCTTCTCTGCCGGATGAAAAATAGTGATTGACATAATAGAGGCCGAAATTAATGGTGCAGTCAAGCAGCATGTCCGGCTCCACCAGTGCACTCAGCCGCTGGCGGGCCATCTTGTAGGCCTGCTTGTAACCCACTTCAATCAGATGCCGTTCATAGAAGTGCAGAAGCCTGCCCATAATCTGAAGCAGATGAAAAATAATGGAAAAATAGGCCCGGAGCTGCTTTAACCTTCGGTTCCCGTAGCGGTAGCCGCCGTGGATCACATAAGTATCAAAAGAGGACTGAAGGTTATGTACCAGCATTTCAAAACGGCGGATTTCCACCTCATTGACCCGGCTGGGCACCAGGTCCCGGATCTCCTCCTTGTTGTAAACTTCATAGAACTCGTAAGTATCAAAATCATCAGCGATTGACAAAAACTCGTTGGCCACCCACACCAGATGCTTCCGCTGCAGATCCTTTTCCTCATCCTCAAAGTCGTAATCCAATACCTCGGAGGTGGTAACTCCCGGAAAATCCTCGGTTGTATAGGCCGTCTCCGGCATGGGGATCTCCAGGCCGGCCGCTTCTTCGATAATTACCGGGGCCAGTTTCATCAAGGAGCGGGTCATAAATTCAAGGACAAACTCCCCCTGTTTCCGGAATTCGTCTTTGCTGTCGATATCATAGAAAACCAGCCGGTTGACGATATGCTTCTGGGAGTAGCCGCTTAATCCCAAATGTCTTACAGCCGCGGCGAGTTCCCTGTAGAAGTACCAGTGGGAATTATTCTTGGCACCGTGAAAATCCAGGAAATCCTCAAGCAGATGCGAAGTTGTGATCAATTTGGAAAAAAAACTTTTGGTGAAAATATTGTGAGGAGATTCGAACTGGACAAGGTAGATGAAGCACTTCAGGTAATCCGCTGAATAAAACCGCACCTTTTCCCCAAAAGTAATATCGCATGCACCGTTTTCTGGCGTTTGAGCTTCCATTGCCCGCCTACATCATATCTTCCTGGGTTTCCGTCACGGTTTTGTCGATCTCTGCGGCGAGGCCGGGTGGAAGCCCCTCGATATTGACATTCAGAAAGCCGCGCACAATCGTTGAAACCGCTTCGTCTTCATCTAATCCGCGTGCCATCAGGTACTCGATCTCCCGCTGGTCAATTTTACCCACGGCCGCTTCGTGGGACATGTCGACACCGGGCACATACCCCCGGAGTTCCGGAATCGCATGCATCAGGCCTTCGTTCAAAATTAATCCCTTGCATTCCAGATGTCCCCGGCAACCGGCGACTTTCCCGATCATTTCGCCCCGGGCAATAATCGTCCCGCCGGCGGTAATGCCGCGGGAAATAATCTCTGCCCGGGTTTCCGGCTGGTTTAAATAGACCCGGGAGCCCACATCCAGCCAGCTGTTGTGCGTGGCGACAAGTATACTGTTAAACCGGGCCACCGCTCCCTTTCCGTCAAGGATGGTTGTCGGATTCATCTCAAGGGAGCCAACCGGGCGAAGGGAAATATAGTTGGAGACAATAACCCCGCCCTCTTCCACATAGACCGCAGTGCGGGGCCGCACATCCACCGCTTCTCCCCAATCATGGATCATGGTGAAATTAAGGGTAGCCCCCTTTTTGACGTAAAACTCCGACACCCCCAGGTGAAGGGCGGAGTTCACATGTGAAGCCTTTGCACATCCGGTTATTACATGCATTTCCGAATCGGGCTCGGCGATAACAATATTGTGAACATTCTGCGTGACGCCCTCTTGCGACAGATACAGGCAGGATTGAATCGGCTGGGCAATTTTCGCCCCCGGCTGAGAACGGATGAAATAGCCGTCCGAGGGCATCTGGCTGGAATGGACGGTAAATTCGTCGCTGTCCGGGCTGAGATGCCGCCACATGTAGTCTTTAAGCCACTCATTGGCTTCCAGGGCTTCTGAAATCGAACTTATCTCGACATCCTTAACCGCGGCACTGGCATGGATGACCGTGGCATCCTGCTGGATAAACGTGGCGGACCGGTTGTTTTCTGAAACATCCACCCCGACATGAAGCCAGCGCTCAGAATCCTTCGCCTCAATTAACGTCAAGTCCCTGACATATGAATGAGAGGAGGGCGTTTTATTGTATCGCGACAGGTCCAGCTGCCCCGGCTTGCTCTGATCTAATCTGCTGCGCATCGAATGCACTCCTCATAACCGTATTCACGTATCCATTTTAAAATCTCCCGGGCATTTCGCATGCAGCAAAGATGGCCGTTGTATAACACCTGGCCCTGGTCCGCAGTGATATAGTCCAGGATATGGCCGGTATGGGTAATCACCAGCGCCGACTTGGTCCGTTTCTTCAGGTGCGAGTGCTCCCGGAGGCTTCGGGGGCACTTCACACCCCGCTCCAGCAGCGTATTGACAACATCTCCCAGAAGGACGATATTTTCGAGATCCACCCCCGATTCGGGCTCATCGAGAAGCACCAGCTCCGGCTGCTGCGCCATTAGCTGAAGCAGTTCCGAACGTTTGATTTCGCCGCCGGAGAGATTTCGGTTCACATCCCGGTCCAGAAAAGGGACGAAATTCAACTGCTCGGCCAGAGCCCCGACGTCAACATCCCGGCCGCGGCTGCACAAGCCCACCAAATCCCTTGTCTTAAGGCCTGAAATCGTCGGCGGCCGCTGAAAGGAAACCCCGATGCCCAGCTGCGCCCGCTCATGAATGGGCATGTACGTAATATCCTCGCCCTTGAAAACAATACGGCCACTAGTGACCGGGTATCCGGAAAAACCCATAATGGTCATCATCAGAGAGGTTTTACCCGAGCCGTTGGGCCCGAACAGGATATGGGTTTCCCCCTCCGGGATCTCCATGTTGATCCGGTCCAGAATTCGTCTTCCATCAATCTCGACGACAAGATCTTCTATCTGCAGCATGAATTATCCTTTTCCAAAATTTCCAAGTCAGATACCAATCAAAAAATACGGCCAGCGGCGGCCTGTAAGCCGAATTCTGTTTCCGCCATCAGGTTGCCCCGAGGCGGACAACGATCATTCATCTATTGGACGACGGTTTCCCGCCATCTCCTGCGACCTACAC
>JAGYOT010000104.1 GCA_018399455.1 Desulfobacterales bacterium | reverse complement strand
GGGTGATCGCGAAAAATATTCTCGGCTACGGCGTGGAATACCCGCCCCTCATCAACAGCTTTGCCACAAAATTTTTTAAAAAATCAATTGCCGGCACTGGGCTTACCGAAACCGAGGCAAATAGTGTGGGCATTGAGACAGTGGGGGTGGTCCAGGCCTCGGAATCCCAGCATTCGGTGATGAGGGATAGAAAGCCTTATAAAATAAAGCTGGTCTTCAATAAACAAGGCAGAAAAATCATTGGAGGCCAGATCGTCAGCGATGTCGAGGGGCCCATCAAGCATATTGACGCCATTGGTATTGCCATCAGATCGGGCTGGACCGCTCTTGACCTTTCAACTCTGAGAGCCGCCGGTCAGCCCGAGCTCTCTCCGGATCCGGGAATGGAACCCATCTCCATTGCCGCGGATAATGCGGAACGGATGATGGGATCAGGCAATTAATTAATGCCTCAACCGATCAGAATTCAAAGCGCATTTCTTCACGCAGGTATTCGGCGGTTGCGGTAAAAACCGGCAGTTCCCCGTAGGGATCATCTTCCTTCCCGTCTCTGGCAAAGGGAGAAACCGGCGCAAAAAACCGGATCATTTCAGCCTGCACCGGCAGTTTCTGACCGTTAAGACGGATATGGGAGCGATCAGTCAAATCAAAGCCGTGAAAAACCACCTTCAGCTCCTTAAAGCATGATTCATAGGTGCCGGTTGCCTGCTCAAGCCTCAGCTCGTTTGAGACATACCGAATGCTCCTTCTGAAAAACGCGCCTTTTTTATAATCAAAGCTTATCCCGTCGTCTTCGTAATAGGAAAACCGGCTTTCCCTTTCACCGTTTGCATAAAAATGAACTTCAAGGGGCCCGTCGGGGATGTCCCGGGTGCAGGAAACCGGAGTCTGCATGGGAATCACCGCACCGGCCCGCACAAATAACGGCAGCTTCTCCAGGGGGGCATCCCGGTCAATCTCCAGGTTTCCCGAAACCCGTTCATCGGTATAAAAATAATACCATGAGCCTTCGGGCAGATAAAGCTGCACCCTCCGATTTGCTGAGGCCACCGGCACCACCAGGAAATGCGGGCCGAATAGATATTCATTCTGGTATTGGCCTTCGTAGATCTTGGGATTATGGGGTTCCTCAATGGCAAGGCTTCGGGCAACAGGAAGCCCCGCCCGGGCACATTCGCTGAACAGGCTGTAAATATAGGGAAGAAGGCGGTATCTCAGATTGACATCGGCCATATTCCCGGTCTCCTCCCTTTCTAGTCGGCGTCGGCTTTCTGCGGCCCCGATTTCGGGCTGTAATGGCGCCTGAGCCAGGAACCCAGACCGTCCAGTCCGGGGAACAACACCCGTTCCGTGATATTGCACTGATCAAGTTTATCCCGGAACTCCCATTTTTTGGGGGCCGGAATAATAATGCGCCGGAACAGCCCCGGATGTCTTTTGAGCCAGTCATCAATGGCCCGCTCACAGGTGGGCATAACGGAAAACAGGGCAAACTGGTTGATAATCCGCTGATCCAGCGATGGGGGCTCGAAAAAAAGCAGAAACTCGCCTGCCCGGGAGAGTTCGTCGAACTCCTGCAGGGACCGGATCACGTTGGAAAACGAAACCTCTTCGGCAGATGGAGCCGCTATTCCCTGGCGGGCAAGCGTTGATAAAAGCTCCACTGTAAAAGCCTGGGCCCCTTCAGCATTAAGGCAATTGCGAAGTTCATCGGGAAGCAGCTCATGGGCTTCCGGAAAGTTGACCACCCAGATTACCCCGTCAATATCGAATTTTTCGTGGTTGGCCGTCGCAAAATGCAGGGCCACATAGGGCGAGTAGGTCCAGTCCAAAAGCCGGGTCGGCAGGCTGTGGTGCTGGGCAATGGCCAGCAGGTGCCAGAACGAAGTAAACTGGTGGGAGACATCCTGGCCGTATTTCCTGAAATTGCGAAGCAGGTGCCGCTCCAGAGTAGAATAAGGCCCGCCCAGCCGCATCAGTGAGGTGACCAGCCGGTAGCTGCTGTCCGAAAGTCCGCGAAACACATAGGGCGAGCGGAAACGAAGGATGGTTTCATCCCATGAATCGCGGAACAGTTCTTCCTGGAGCTCCCCCCAAGAGTTGACGACGATATCGCATTTCATTGGAATATCCTTCTGCTCCTTTCCCGTCTTTTTCTTCTTGATTTTTACCATATCTTTCCAAAAAGACACAAACATACTTTATTTGTTAGATAAGGATCTCCTTTCTGTTGTTCGGGATAACAATCAATGCTATATTCCTTTTCCAGGCAACAGGATATGGATTTAACGTCCTTTACATGGATAAAATTGAAAGGCAATGGGTATGCGACGACAATTCCGCAACATTCTCTGTGCAACGGATTTCTCGGAGTTTACCAGGGTCATTGCAGCCTATGGCATTGCCATGGCCAGGCGCTTTGATGCCGCCTTATCCATCTGTCACGTCATTGATTTGCCCACGATTTCTGCTTATGGCGAAGCGGTGTTCGACCCCCTGGAATATCAGCAGCGCTTCATGGATACCGCCCGGCGGGAGATAACCAGTCTGTTCTCCGACGCGGATGTAGAATATCGGCCATTGGTCACCCTCGGCAACACCACGGATGAGATTTCCAGGCTTGCCCACGAGCACGGGGTCGATCTGGTAATAGCGGCCACTCACGGTCGATCGGGATTGAAACGATTCTTCCTGGGCTCCGTGGCCGAGCGCCTGATGCGCATTCTTCCCTGCCCCCTGCTCGTTCTGCGCGGTTCTGAAGAACTGGCCGATCGGAGAACCCCAAGGAATTTCCCCTTTAAAAAAATCCTTGTGGGCTGCGATTTCTCTGCCGACGCCAGTCTTGCCCTGGAATACAGTCTTAGTATGGCCCAGGAGTTTGAAAGCGAAATGCATCTTGTCCATGTGGTAGAGCCTTACGGATACAAAAGCCTGTTCAAACTGCCTCAGAGCTTTGGGAAAAAGTTCAAACAGGATCTCTATGACATGATCAAGGAAAAATTAAACAGTCTGGTGCCCGCTGAAGCCCTTGACTGGATCGGATTGGAAACGCGGCTTCTGGTTGGCAAACCCTATGCGGAGCTTGTCCGCTACGCTGAAATGAACGATATTGATTTGATTGCCCTGGGAATCCGGGGCCAGGGCATGGTTGAGGAGCTCCTTGTAGGCTCCACCACCGATCGCGTAATCCGCCAGGCCCCCTGCCCGGTGCTCTCCATCTGCCCGGATTAACCGAAAGGTTTTATTGATCCCGTCCTCCCATTCATTTAATGAAATCTTATCAATATGAAAGAACTGCCCCGGATATTATTTATTGAGCCTTCGGCAGCGCCTGCCTCC
Organism: Desulfobacterales bacterium; assembly: GCA_018399455.1. Taxonomy (GTDB): domain Bacteria; phylum Desulfobacterota; class Desulfobacteria; order Desulfobacterales; family Desulfosalsimonadaceae; genus M55B175. The sequence goes on along the minus strand of JAGYOT010000104.1, from coordinate 3,361 downwards.
AGCGCCCGGCAAAACCTGGAAGCGGCAGGGATAAAGTTTACAGGCGCACACGCCGCCAGCAGAGAAGAAGTATTGCGCGCCCTCAGTGCCTTTCAACCGGAGCTAGTCATCTCAAAGGGCAGTCTGCCAGACCTTGACGAAATGGAGGCTCTCCGGCTTTCGTATTGCCGGGACCCCCGCCTGCCCTTTCTTTTTTATACCGACGCCAAAAATGCAGAAACGGCCGTTCAGTGCCTATCTGCCGGAGCGATTGGTTATATCTCCACAAAGCATCCGGCACGCCTTGCCGCCGCGGTTTGTGAAGCCCTTGAAAAAGGGAAACCGCTTCGAAATTCCCGCCCTCTTAAATCCGCCCGCGAAACCAAATTTGGCGCTGAGGGGCCCATAACAGCTATCAACGAGGATAAGCCAAACGAACAGGCGCTTCGGCTAACTGAAAAAAGGTATCGGTTTCTTAACGAGAATATAAACGATATCATATCGACCAGTGATGAAGAGGGCACCTATACCTATATTTCACAATCGCATTACAAGCTTTTGGGGCGGGGCAGAGAGGTTTTGGGCAGAAGCGTTTTTGAGCATATTCATCCCGATGAGCTTGCCTCGGTCAGAAAAATTTTATCGGACGCATTTGCCAATGGGGCGCAGGCCAAGGCGACGTATAGTTACCTGCATCCCAGCCGCGGCTACATCTGGCTGAAATCCACAGGCCAGCGCCATACCGAGACCATCGATACCACCAGTGCCACGATTATCACCCGGGATATCTCAGAGCGAAAATCGGCTGTGGAGGCGCTCCGGATTAATGAGGCCATTCAGATTTGCAGGGAAACAACCAAACCTATCGCGCTGTTGCTGACCGATATAATTATGCCGGAGATGAACGGCAAGGCGTTAGAAAATCGGGTAGCGTTGCTACGGCCCGGAATCAAAGTGCTTTTCATGTCAGGCTATAATGAAGACGTGATTGCCAGAAACGGCGTCATTGAAGAACGTGTTGAGTTCATTCAGAAACCCTTTTCAAAAAAAGAGCTAAGCACAAAAATCCGCCGCGTCCTCGACCATTAGCCGTGTCAGCCCAACGGATGCGGCAGGTAAGGATTAAGCCCTTCGCCAGCATCAACGTTTGGCCTCTCTATTGCTCCATCCCTTTCGAATCCTCAAGGATTTCTCCCTCCCGGCTGATTACCATCTCGCGGCAAGGCACCTCTCTGCCGGCCTTCTCCATGGCGTTTTTGACAATTTTCGGAAGGCCTGAACAGCAGGGAACCTCCATCGTGACCATGGTAATGCCTTTAAGCCCGGCCCGGCTAATCACTTCGGCAAATTTGGCCTCATAGCCCTCAACATCGTCAAATTTCGGGCAGCCCATCATCACCGCTCGACCCTCGAGCAGATCCGTATGAAGCAAAGGATAGGCAACTGCTGCACAGTCGGCCAGAACAAGAAGGTCCGCTCCTTTCAGGAAAGGCGCATCAGCCGGCACAAGCCGAATCTGCACCGGCCAGTGGGACAGCCGATTCTCCACCGCCTGATTTGCCGCCGGCTTAGATCCAGTGCGAGCAGTCCCGAACGCCCTGATCTGCGTGGACGGGCAGGCGCATGCGCAGGCGGCTCCTTCCGGCGCGGATTCTGCTTCCAGTTGAGACAGGTGCGCTTCCACCGCCTCCGGATCGTACTCTTCGGCCTGACGTTCAATAATTTTCAGCGCATCCTGAGGGCACTCAACAATGCAGGCACCGATGCCGTCGCACAGGTTATCAGAAACCACCCGGGCCTTTCCGTTGATAATCTGAAGTGCGCCTTCCGCGCAGGCAATCACGCACCGGCCGCAGCCGTCGCAGCGTTCATCATCGATTTCAATAATCTTTCGTTTGGTTTGCATATGGTCTTTCCTTGCGGGCAAAAGCTCCGCCCTGTATGTTCTGTTTGGATCAGATCGCATAAAGCTTTTAAATAAAAGACTTGCGTGCGATTGATTTGCCGGTTTCCGTATATAAATGCTTTTCGATAATCGCACCGGCTTGATCTGCATCCATGGCGCCTTCCTTGTGTTTCTCCTCCAGATTGACGATGCGGTCCGCGTCATAAAGAACCTTGAAGTTAAGGCTTTCCTGCTCTTTCGGATGGTGATGGTGGCCGATAATATGGCAGACTTCCTCAATCAGGGGCTCGGAAGCACCCAGTCGCTCCATGATTTCCCGGGCAATCGGCGGGCCTTCCTGCTCCTGAAACCGGGCGGCCGTGGAATCGTATTTTTTTTCCGCCTCATGGATGCCGATATCATGGAGATAGGCGGCTGCCATGATAACGGCAATATCCCCGCCTTCTTCGCTGCCGATCGCCTCAGCATATCTGGCCACAAGGGTGGCATGGCCGATCCGTTTAAAATCACGACCGAAATACTTCTTCATCTCAATGGCAATCCGGTCTTTGAGGAGTTCTTCCCGCTGTGCCAAAAGTTCGGGCGGCATGTTTCCGATGCAGTGCTCAGCAAACTTGCAGTATGCCGCACATCCGAAATCCATGTGGGGATTGACGAACTGATGACCGCAATGCGGGCATCGCCGGGTGGTATCATCTTTGAAAAACTCCACCTTGGACTGACATTCGGGGCAATCCACTTCAAATATGGCGTTGGGTTTCCAATATCGGCTGTCCTGTCCGGGGCATTTCATATCGGTTCCTCCTTGCTGAAAAAACTAAAATCCTGGTTCGACTCCATGGAAATAAAAAAATATAACCATTTTGATAAAGAATATAAGGCCAAACCGATACAGGGTCATTGACTTAAGTCAAACAAAAAAGGGGACAGATTTATTTTTTGCAAAAAATAAATCTGTCCCCTTTTTACCTTTTACTTTTTAGGTGAGTTTTTTTACGATTTTCCGAAGCGTGCGATCAAACTCCTGGTTGAACTGCCGGCTTTCTTTATCCGTAAAAGAGTCAAACGGGACCAGTTCGCAGTCCTTCATTACGGTCAAATATCGGAGGATCGATTGCTGAGCCATTTCATTGCGCTGCAAGGCCCTGGCGTCCGGGTCTGAAATTTCCAGGATGGAGGCCACCCGGCGCTCAAAGGCCTCATCCGGGTTGTCAGCCTGCCTGCAGAAGGTTTCATAGATCAGCATGAAGATGGCATCCACCCGGTTACTCCGGATCAACGTGGGGCTGTGGAAAAAAGAAAATTCCGTGTCCACGGGGACCGTTCCCAGGTTGGTATCCAGAACCCGTTCAAACCAGTTGACGGTGTAACGCTCGTAATCCGACTGACGCCATTTGCCTTTCTCCCACATATGGGCTCTCAGAATTTGATTCAGGGTTGACAGAAACTCGGATCGGTCGCTGAACTCATAGCTGC
>JAGYOT010000103.1 GCA_018399455.1 Desulfobacterales bacterium | reverse complement strand
CCATTAGCGGGATAGAAGCCATTTTAAAGGCTGAAAACCGTGCCTACAGCGTTATTTTTATGGATTTGCAGATGCCCGGAATGGACGGAATAGAAGCGGCTCGAAAAATAAGGGATTCAAGGGGACCCAACGCATCCACATTTATCGTGGCGCTGACTGCAGAGGTCGTGGGAGATGTGGGCGAACGCTGCCGACAGGCAGGAATGGATGAGTATCTGCCCAAGCCGGTGGGGCAGGATGAAATCCGGGACGTTTTACAGAAGTTGGAGGCAAAACGCTCCTCACCGGTTATTTGACCTCTTTTTCGCCGTCAAGGATCCTTTCCGCTTCTTCGATATCCGTCACGTTTTTTGCGTGATACCCCAAATCAAGCGACACGGTTTCAAACTGGTAGTGCCCGAGAAGACCGGATTGACGGTGAACGCGGACCACTTTTGCCAGCCCGGCATCCAGAAGCGCCTGCTGAGTGGCCCCGATATACTTTTCAAAGATCTCATCCTGGTATTCATAGTTCCGAAGGTCCGTCAGACACGTAAAACCCTTTTTTAACTTCGCACATTCAGATTTGGCCTTTTCGACGATTTTTTCCATTTCCGCCTGGTTTTCTATTTTTTCAATCGTAATATACATCCGGTTTTTTTTCTGATCGACTCTTATGTTGTGCATGAATTTCTCCCGTATGGTTTTGCGCTGTACCGGATTGATCGACACCTCCCCCTGACCTTTCTGCTGAAGTTAGTCAGGTGCGGATGAACGCTTTTTTTTTAAGGATGTAGATATGCAGGAAATGAACACTGTTGTCAACCAAAACCAGCTACCCAGCAGGGCAGGCAGGGAAAAAATGACAGATTGAAGGTATCGGTTGAGACGATTTTTGCCCCGCCTCCCGGTAAAGGCATCCGGTCTGTTCGCTGTCTTCTGAAAAACCGAGAATACAGAACCCAGGAAAGGCTCAATCGGCAAAAATCATGACGAAACGAATAGACGGGCATCGCCGTCCGGCCCGTCGTGGAAGATCAAAACCCCGCCCCCCATGCCTGTTATTCTTAAGCGCGGGTTTTCAGTTAGTGGCTCCGGTTTTGGATGCCTCCGCATGCCTGCGGTAATGATAAGCTTTGACAAAGGCGACCAGAGCGCCTCGTTGTTTTTCAGGCGGCCCGACAAACTCAATTCCGGTTAAATAACGGCCTTCAAGCTCTGATTTGCGCGTGTTTGCCACGCGGCCTTTCAGTTCGATTTTCTGACCTTCCAGGTCGATTGTAATCAGCAGGATGAAGGCCCCTGCCAAAGGCTTGTCAGTTTCAAGCAACACACCGTTCTGACTAAGATTCAGGGTGCGGCCGTACCCTTGATCGATCTTTTTTTCCAGCTCATCAAGCAGGACATACCCAACCTCTTTCGAGGTTTTGATCCGGGGTTGACGTCTCTTTTCTTTATAATCTTCGGAGTGATTATTCCTCATCGTGCTTGTTCCTTGAAAAGCCTATTGTCATTATATTTTTTCCGAATTTTTATCATTGACTATGGTGTGTGTCAAGCATAGTTGCCGGTTTGGTCAGAAAGGGGAGATTCGCGGTGCTGACCGGCGCCGTGCGCCGATCAAGCAGACGCAGTCTGATTGATCGGTGTGCGGTGTCCGGTCCAGTTCCTTGTTCCGGCGCAAGGCGCCGGGGCAAGAACTGGACGTAGTCAGCACCGCGATTCACGGCGGCGCAGCCGCCGTGAACGTTGCAAATCACCGGCAGGCAAAACGGAGCGAAGCGACGCTTTTGACTGTCCGAGTGAATTTGCCTTGTTAGCATTTATGCAGCTATCTCACACTTCTCAGCTTGGCAGCGGCTGCTGTGTAAACGATCATCGCGCGTTTGCAGTCATCAAGTGCACGATGGGTTCCCTCAGCAGATAACCCCCCATCGCTTGCCAGATCAGAAAGACGATAGCTCTTACGCCCAGGCCAAGCTCTTCGAGCCATTTTCAATGCACACGAAACATGGTTGTTAGCAAGCGCGCCAGCCTGATTTTTCTGAATCGCGGCTTTCAGAAATGCCATATCAAACTCAGCGTTGAAGGCCACGAGAGGAAGCTCACCTACGAACTCAATGAATTGGGGGAGAGAGGTCTCGATGAAGTCGCCATCTCTTTCCACCATTTCTTGGGTAATACCGGTTAGTTCAGTAATTTTCTTTGGGATCTTCTTGCTGGGTCGAACCAATGCTTGAAACGTATCATGGTTGTCGGAATCTCGATTCACTCGGATTGCTCCGATTTCAATGATTTCGTGAGTATCAGGTTTCAGGCCCGTAGTTTCCAAATCAAAAACTACAAACCGTTCCGGCAGAATTGAGAGATCTGACCCGCCTTTTTTTCGTTTTGCCAAAATATAAATGATAGCAGCTGCAATTATCGCTATGACGAGCCAGATCATGCCCTTTTCTCCGAATGCTAACAATGAATAGGCGTCCCAAAAGGCGCTGAATAAAACGCCCGTTAGGCTTGAATAAGTAAATATGCTCTAATTTTTAAGCATATTACCACCATGGAAGATAATATACTATCTTTTTGCCTGATATGAAATTGCGGATTGTGATAAACAAAAGTCTATATGAACAATTGTCCATATATTTTATTTCTTGGGACTTATTAAGAATTAAAAGAATCTTTGTCGCAGCATGACCAATTTTTTTTATTATCATCCACAAGCGGAGGTTACGAATCCGTTTCCTGGGTCTTATACTCAAATGTTCCGTCCAGCACATCGGCGACATCTTTTTTGCATCCCCGGCACCGCTGTGCGCCTCTGAAGAGGGGATAACCGCAGTAAGGACAATGGTAGCGCTCGCATTCGGATCGTGCCCATGCCTCACTGCCTTTTTTATCGCCCAGCCCCGCTACTTTTTCCCGCCATATCGGAATCGTGCGCTTCATGACCCGAAGGCCGGTGGTGATGGGAAACTTTTCGATCAGATGGCAGGGCCATTCGCCGCATTGATGGCAGGAGTAATAGCCTTTAGCCTTGACGCAATTCCTGATCTCGCACAATTGGCAGAGGGCATAGAGGTTTTCCGGCGGCTCCGCCTGCATGCATCCCAGGCACTCCGTATCTTCAGGTTTGGACCCGTAAAGATTTCCCATGACGGTTTTGAACTTTTCATTCCTGTCCCGTGTGGCGATATAAACGGCACACGTGCCGCAGTAAAGGCCGCAGGGGGCCATCAGTGCGGGGTTTTTGATTTCATCCTCCGTCCATCCTTTCATTATTCGATCCTTTTTTTTTGGGGGGCATAACAGCTTCAATGGAATCACCATCGCTTTATCATTCTATAATAAATCAGATGCAAAACACAATCCCGCAAAAAACCCTTCCAAAACAAAAGCATTTCTGCCCATTGCCCCCGTTTCTTTGCAATGGCAGGAAAAGTCTTTGCCAGCCCGGGCTTCATATGCCATTATCGTTTTAAGGAAGTGATTCCAAATGATAGAAGAGGGGGAGATATTTTATGCCTTACTTTAAGATTGAAACCAACCGCGAGGTCGATGATGTGGCAAGGGAGACGTTTTTGAGCGGCGCGAGCCGTTTTGCTGCAGAACTTTTGGGAAAGCCGGAGGAAAGTGTGATGGTGGCGCTTTTGCCGATGACTTCCATGCGGTTTCAGGCCAATGAAAACCATGCCGCTTATGTGGAGTTTAAAAGCATCGGCCTTTCACGGGACCAGTGCCCGGCGTATTCGAAGGCCATCGGCGAATACCTGGAGTCCGCCTTAGGCATTGCGCCGCAGCGGATTTATATCGAGTTTACGGATATCGACCCCGGAATGTTTGGATGGAACAAGTCTACATTTAAGTGAGTTGAGTGAAATGAAGATCGGCGCTGTTGATAAAATTACCGACTATCGGCATTTGAACCTGTATGAAATTCATTATCAGGATCGTCTGGAAAAGGATCGGGTCTGGTACATCGCCTCGCGAAACGATCCGCCGAAATGCATATCCGAAAGATTTGATGCGCCTGATGCCGTGGTGATTGTGGCACATCACCAGAAATACGGGGGAGTCGTTGTCATCAAGGAGTTCCGGGTGCCGCTGGGCCGGTATCAGTACGGATTTCCCGCAGGCCTCGTGGATGCCGGGGAAACTATCGAGCAGGCCTGCACCCGGGAACTCTGGGAGGAAACCGGCCTCACGGTGGCGCGTTTTATCAAAACCAGCCCGCCCATTTTCTCCTCCTCCGGGATGACGGATGAATCCATCGTTATGGTTTACGCGGAGTGTACGGGCGAAATATCCAGCGCCGGCAACTCCGCCTCCGAAATCATTTATCCCTTTCTGGTCACCGCGGACGAGGCCCGTGAGCTGTGCCGGCATCCGGATCAGCTTGTGGATGTCAAGACCTGGCTGGTGCTTGAGGCGTTTGCCGGGACGGGGCGAGTGATTTAGCCCCAGGCCGGCCGGGTCTGCTCGATAAAGGCCAGGGTCTCCACGTGATGGGTTCGGGGGAAAAAATCATAAGGAATGATTTTTTTTGCGGTGTAGCCCTGGCTCTCCAGATTCAGGAGGTCCCGTCTCAAGGTGCCGGCGCTGCAGGACAGATATGCCAGTTTTTCAGGCCGGCAGGTTTCGGTGATCCATCGCCGGACTTCGGTTTCGAGCCCGGTTCTGGGCGGATTGGCCAACAACAGCCGTTTTCTGTGAGCGCGAGCAAGTTCGGCCGTCAATTGGGGCAGGCGGTGGCGGCAGGCACCCCGGTAGACCACGGCCGCCGGGGCGTTTTTTTTTGCGCAGGAGACGCTTTCCCCGCTCAGCTCCACTCCGGTCACATGCTCTGAGCTCCGGCACCAGCGCGCCAGGCCGGATCCGATCCCGCAGTAGAGGTCAAAGAAAAGATCCATCCGCCCCGGTTTCAGGAAGGCTTCGGCTGCATCCAGGGCCTGTTGGTAAAGCGCGGGAATCAACTGCTGGAAGCTGGTCGGACCATAGACCAGGGCTTTCTCCTCCGTCCGGCAAATTCCCCGCCGGTCTGAAGAACGGGCCTTTCCCCAAACCAGGTCCCACCGGTTTTTGGCAAACACTTTTCTGCCGGCGCACGGATGCCGGTGGAGCCAGAGCCCTTCAATGCCGATTGTTTTCAGTTCATTGTCAAGCTCCGGGTCAAGCCAGTCCATCCGCGGCATTTGGCTGGATTTAACGACAAGCGTTACCTGGGCTCCGGACTGCAAATAATAGCGCATCGGAAAGTCGGGAGGTGAAGGAAGTACCGCTTGCAGGCAGGCAATGGCAGCCTTTACCCGGGGGCTGTGAACCGGGCAGCAGGGGATGGGGATGACCGTGTCCCCGGACAACAGCCCGACCGCCCATCGGTTCTCGCGCCATTGGGCGGACAGGCAGACCATGTCCCGATATCCGGTCCAATCGCCGGGATCGGCCGCTTTTATCGGGGTGATGGCATTCTGCCAGTCCGAGAGTTTTTGGCTGAGCCACTGCGCCTTTTTTTTCAGGCTTTCCTCCGGGCTTAAATACCGGTGGGCACAGCCGGGGCAGGCGGCCGGACAGTCGGCCGGACAGTCGGCCGAATCCGCGGCCGGCCGGGCGCTGCGCTTGGTTTTCTCTGGTGCGATGGAATATGAAGACGGCATTGGCTGATGTTGTTTTTAATTAACCGGTTATATCCGACACCCATACCCTCTTTTCCCTGTTTTTTCAATGTCAAACGGGTCCCTATGACTTGCCTTTTCGCCTCTCCAAGAGCGCTTATGCCGCCAGGCCGGCGGCCTCCATGATTTCCGGGACCCGCTCTTCCTTTCCGATGGCCATGATGTGCACGCCGTGGCAGATGTTTTCCTCCCGGATCCGGCGGATCATGCGGCCGGCGATCTCGATGCCTTTGGCGAGCGCCCCGCCTTTGGGTGCGGCCGCCATTTCGTCGATCAGGGTTTGGGGAACGGTGACGCCGGCTATGTTTTTGTTCATGAAGCGCGCCATGGGCGCCGAAGTCAGGAGAATGACGCCGGCCAGGATTTTTACCGGAAACTGGCGGGCGTAAGTCATGAACCGCTTAAAGTTGTCCAGGTCATACACGGCCTGCGTCTGAATGAACTCCGCACCGGCTTCGATTTTTTTTTCAAACTTGATGAGCTGGGGCTCTATGGGATTGGCCTCCGGCGTTACGATGGCGCCTGCGCAGAAAGCCGCTCCGCCGTCGAGTTCGTTCCCGGCCATATCCTTTCCGGATTCAAGCCGCCGGATGGCGGCCACGAGCTGGGAGGAGTCCAGGTCAAACACGCCTTTGGCCTCTTTGTGGTCCCCCAGCATGACCGAGTCGCCGGTGAGGCACAACACGTTGTGAATTCCCCGGCTGGATGCAAATAACAGATCCGCCTGAAGGGCCAGCCGGTTTCGGTCCCGGCAGGTCATCTGAAGGATGGGCTCGCCGCCCATCTCCTTTACCAGGAGAGCTCCGCCCAGGGAAGGAAACCGCATCACCGAACTTTGGTGATCGGTCACGTTCATGGCATCCACCCGGTCTTTGAGAAGTTCAATATGGTGCCGCATCTTCTCCAGGTTGGTGCCTTTACCCGGGGCGACTTCGCAGGTAACCGTAAATTTCCCTGAATCCAGGGCGTTTTTGAATGAGGACGGCATGGTTTGTTCTCCATTGATATTCTGAAATCAATCAATTGGTTAGATAGTACTTGCCGGGGCTCGGCTCACCCAGGTGGTTTCTCGGCTTCTGGTACCGCCGCATGGCGTCAAGCCGGCCGAGCTCCTCTAACCGGTTGTATATCAGGGTCCAGGCGCAGTCCTTGTCCGGGTCGATTTCGCATTTGCCGTT
>JAGYOT010000102.1 GCA_018399455.1 Desulfobacterales bacterium | reverse complement strand
GTAATGGAGCTTGTGGAAAGGTTTTCCGTTTACAGCTTTGCAGAAAACCCGGAAAATTTCATTGTGGATACCTATAGCCATGTCAGAGACCAGGCCATTTCCTTTGACTGGATCGCCCGGTCGGTTCAGGACACCGCCGCTGATTCAGAATCAGCACAGGAGCTGTTTGCCGGTATTCCGTTTAAGTGGACCTGGGGCCGCGATCTTACGCATGACCGGTCCGTACTGATTCCCTTTGACTGGTTTTTTGCCATAAACGCCTTCAACGGCACCTCCGCCGGCAACTGTCCGGAAGAGGCCATCTGCCAGGGTATATGCGAGATTGTGGAACGTCATGTCTCGGCCCTCATCTGCCGGGAAAAAGCACCGGTTCCGGCTATCGACCCCGCATCCGCCACTAACCCGGTGGTTGTGGAGATGTTAAACAAGTACAGGCAGAACGGAATTTTACTTTATCTCTCTGATTTCACACGGGATATGGGGATTCCCACCGTCGGGATCCTGGCCCATGATCCGGCCACGCACCCGGAAAAGAGCGAAATCGTCTGGACCGCAGGCACCACGCCCAATCCGGAAAAAGCGCTTTCCCGGGCGCTTTCGGAAACCGCCCAGCTGGGCGGCGACTTCAATACCGGATCCAGCTACGAGGCAAGCGGCCTGCCGAAGTTTGCCACTCTTGAGGCCGCCCGCTTTATTACCCACCCGGGAACCTCTGTCCCCATTTCCAGTCTTCCCGATCTCTCCCACGCAAACATGAAAACAGAAATTGAGAACTGTGTGGCCGTATTGAAAAAAAAAGATATGCCGGTCATCGCTATTTCAACCACCCACCCGAAACTTGATATCCCGGCATTCTACTGCGTCATCCCCGGCGCACGATTCAGGGAGCGGGCGGCAGCCACCAGCGTAGCCATGTTCTGCGGCAAGCTGATTACCGAAAAATTCCCGCCGGACGCAGCCATCCGGAAACTCATGAGCCTGGAGCAGCAGCTCCCCGGCAGGTATTACACCAGATTTTATCTTGGCAGTTCCTACCTGGCGGCCGGAGAACCGGAAGCCGCGCTCTCCTGGTTTGAAAAAGCGCTGGACAGCGGACCGAATCCCCAGGACATCCCCAGCATATATGCTTACATGGGGGTTTGCCTGAAAGACCTGGGGTGCTACGAAAAAGCTCTTGAGCTGCTGCATGAGGGATCTCAATGGGATAGCGAACGAACCGATATTTACAACCTGATGGGGTTTTGCTACTTTAAGCTGGCCGAGCACCAGAAGGCCATTGAAAGTTTTGAACAGGTCATTCGGCTAAACCCGGGATCCGCAATCGATTACGCCAACATCGCCTCTAACTACCGGGAGATGGGTCAACGGGAAAACGCAATTGCCTATTACCGGCTCGCTTTACAGCTGGACCCGGGAATTGATTTTGCCCGCAAGAATCTTGAAAAACTTATCACCCCCTAAGAAACGCCCCTTATTTGTCCGGTGTAATGCTTCCCCGGATAATGTAGCGGCCCGGCACCGGCGTCACGCGGGGAAGGCTTCCAAGCGGGCTTTCATCGACCAGCAGGGGGCATCCGTACACCGGCTCCAGGCTCTCATAACGAAGCACCTCCGCAGGCGGGCCCCATTCGGCCAGGCGGCCGGCGTTTAAAAGAAGCAGGGTATCGGCATACATGGCAGCCAGGTTCACATCATGGGAGACCATAATAATGGTGATCTTTTTTTCCTGCCTCATCTTCTCCATCAGATCCATGATCCGCATCTGATGGGCAATGTCCAGGGCGGCGGTGGGTTCGTCCAGGATCATGATCTCGGGCGCCTGACAGACGGCCCGGGCAATGAAGGCCCGCTGACGCTCTCCCCCGCTTAACTGGTCCATCCGGCGACTGGCCAGATGGGTAACCCCGGTAAACTCCATGGCCTGACGGGCCAGTTCGATATCCGAATCCGACTCCAGGCCAAAGGTCCCCAGATGCGGGGCCCGGCCGAAAAGCACCACGTCGGATACAGTAAAGGGAAAATCCGCAGGCACCAACTGAGGAACAAAGGCAATCTGCCTGGCCAGATCTTTTCGGCCGTAGGCACGGATGTCCTTTCCCGTCACGTAAATCTTTGACCGCTCCGCCCTGAGAAGCCCGGCGGTCAGCTTCATTAACGTGGTTTTCCCGGAACCGTTCGGCCCGATCACCACAAAAAACGCGCCATCCTGGACTGAGAAGGAAAGGTCATCCAGGACCCTGAGCTGTTCATAGCTATAGCTCAGGTGCCTGACTTCAACCGAATGCGCCATTATCCCGTCCGTTTCAAAAGTATGATAAATACAGGGGCGCCGACCATGGCGGTAATCACGCCCACCGGCATCTCGCCGTGCGCGGGAAGCGCCCGCGCCAGGATATCACATAAAACAAGATAGCTGCCGCCGCCAAAAAGGCAGGCGGGCACCAGGATCCGGTGGTCCGCTCCGATCAGAAGACGAAACATATGCGGGATTACAAGACCGACAAATGCCACCAACCCGCAGTGGGATACGGTTGCACTGACCATAAAGGATGTGATGACAAGCAGCACCACCGACACCACCCGGACATTGACCCCCATGGAATGAGCCATTTCCTTTCCCATCAGCATCAGGTTCATGGCGTTGGCCAACCAGAAGATCACGATAAAACAGGGTCCCGCCATGGCGGCAATCAGGAGCACCTCGCTTTTTCCGGACGAGGAGAGATCCCCCATCAGCCAGAACATGATATTATGAATCCGTGCGTCCTGGGTAAGCGAAATAAGAAACATGATCACTGCGGAGCAGAAGGCGTTGACCATCACGCCGGATAAGAGCAGGGCTTCTTTTTTAAGCAGGGTTTTGCCCGTGGCGATAAACAGCACCAGAAACAGGGTGGCCATACCGCCCATAAACGCCAGCAGACTGATGCCCGGGAAACGGGCCAGGCCCAGCAGGATACCGATAATGGCCCCTATTGCGGAGCCGCCGGAGATTCCCAAAATATAAGGCTCAGCCAGAGGATTTCTTAACAGAGCCTGAAAAACAAGGCCGCCCAGGGAAAGGGTCGCCCCAACAAGGGCTGCAACCATAACCCGCGGAAACCGGATTTCCCAGATAATAGTGTCAAGCAGAGGATCGGCCTCGCCAATATTCAGCAGCGCCTGCAAAAAAGCGCCTGCCTCTCTTTCCGCGGAGCCAAAGACAAGCGCGAAGGCCATCACAGCCAGCAGCACAAGCAGCAGACCCAGGCTGGTCAGCAGTATTTTCCTGAACACAGCCATATCTATCCCGGACGGTCCTCATAGAGATACGGATGAATCAGTCTTACCAGCTTCTCCAGGCCGTCGACAAGCCTGGGCGTGGGCCGGTCGAACAGGTTGGAGTCCACCAGGTAAATCCGGCCTTCGGCAACAGCCGGGATTCGCTCCCACTGTTCCCATTCGGCCTTAACCTTTTCAAAAACCGTGGATCGGGCCATGGATGTGATGATGATTAAGTCCGGCGCAAGTTCCAGGACTTCTTCCTTGGAAAAGTGGGGGTAGCCCCGGTATTTGCCTGCGATATTAATTCCGCCGGCTTTAACGATCAGTTCATGAATAAAGGTGTCCGAGCCCGCAGAGACAATCGGGGCAATGCCGATCTGGAAAAACACCTGCGGCCGGGTGCCGGCTAAGGCGACCCGGTTTTCCACGGCCTGAATCCTTTCCCTCATACCCGCTATAATCGCCTCCGCCTCCGCCTCCCGTCCCATCAATCTGCCGATTTGCCCAATGGCCGTGATCACGGTGGAGATCCCTCTTGGATTAACGGCAAACACCGGGATACCCAGGGCCTCAAGACGCCTGATCACGGACTTTGGATTCCCATCCTTGATGGCAATACAAACATCCGGGGCTAAAGCAACGATTTTTTCCAGATCCAGATAAACATAGGAGCCGACTTCCGGGATCTCCCGGGCAGATTCGGGATAATCGCTGAAACGGGTCACCCCTTTCAGTCGGTCCTGACAATCCAGGGCATAAAGGATCTCTGTAATACTTGGCGCCAGGGCCACAACTCGTTGCGGATCGGCCGGCACACGAACACGGCGTCCAGTCTGATCCACGAGGGTGCGGAAATTGTCCTCCCCTGCGACGGCCCGGCCGGTTGCCGGCACAAAAACAAGGGCTGTCATAACAGCCAAAACCAGCATTATCCCTTTGAATTGTCTATGCTTTATTTTCATCTGAAACACTTATTTAGGCAATAAAAAAATCCCCAAGCCTGTGAAATGGCTCAAGGATTGCGATGCACGGCTCCATCCGTCACAAAAGACTAAAGCAATATCCGATAATAGCTGAAAAAAATTTGAGATGTCTTTTTAATCATTTAACATTCCTAAATTTTCGGGTCAGTGTCAAGGAGAATTTCCGTGGACAGGCCCGGGTTAACCCTGAGCTTTTGCAGCAAATGATTGATACCGCCCTATAATTCTGGTATAAGATCAAGCTACGATCGCGTTCGCATGAATGCATCAATAAGGCGTAAAGATAAGGCCCGGAAATAATGAGGACAGGTGGAGGAAAAAATCACCATCAACCGTTTGGCCGGAGCTTTTTTGACAGGAGAAATTCATGTATCAGGAAAACTACATCAATTCGCTGCGCGCTGAAATGGTATCAATGGTGGAGACGCGCTTATCGGTTGTTGCCCAGGAATACGGATACAGCGATGTCCCCCTGGAGACGACCATCAAATGGCGTCCGCTGGTCCTGGTAGTGGGAAATTATTCCTCCGGCAAATCCACTTTGATCAATGAATTTCTTGGTGCCGACATTCAGGCGATCGGTCAGGCCCCGACCGATGATTCGTTCACCATTATCACCTATGACGACGCCGTCCCTGATACGGAGACCCCGCGAATAACGGAGCAGCGAGACGGGAAATTTCTGCTGAACGATCCGGAATATCCCTTTGAGGTGCTGAAAAAACACGGACAGCGCTTTGCCGCACACTTCCGGCTGAAAAAGGTCAATTCCCCCTTTCTCAAAAACCTGGCCCTGATCGATACCCCCGGCATGCTCGACAGCATCACTGAACGCGACCGTGGCTATAACTATCAGGAAGTAATCGGTGATTTCGCCCATCTGGCTGATTTGGTTCTGGTGCTTTTTGATCCCCATAAAGCCGGAACCGTTCGCGAAGCTCATACCAGCCTGAGGGAAACCATTGCCATGCGCACCTATGAAGACCGGGTACTGTATATTTTAAACCGAATTGATGAATGTTCTTCTTTAACCGATCTGCTCCAGGTTTACGGCACCCTCTGCTGGAACCTCTCTCAGATCACGGGCCGTAAAGATATTCCGCCGATTCATCTCACCTATTCATCCCGCGCTGCCCAGCGGGCAGGCTCGCCATCAAACGGAAGCCAGGGGTTTCTCTATTTTCTCGAAAACCAGCGCAAACAACTGAAGACCGCCGTGCTTCAGGCGCCGCGCCACCGCCTGGACAATATGGCAACATTTGTGGAGACGCATGCCGAACGCTTAAGCCATTTTCTGGAGGCCATCCTGAGCTACCGGCAACGGGCCCGAAAGTTTCGGCTGAAGTTCAGTATCCTAGGCTTTTTTCTGAGCCTTGCCGCCGGAGGTGCAGCGGTTTACGGAGGGATGAATCTGGGTATCTTCGGCGGGCCGGCAGACCCCGTTGCCATGACCGGTGGTATCGGCGCGATCTTTTTATTTATGGTTTTCTGGACTTTGATCCCTTTGCGTTATATTCACACGGTCTTTCACCGCAACTACCTGAAAAACATTGACCATCTGATCCCGCTGGAGACTCAGACCCGGCGCGACAGCTGGCAGTCGGTAAGGGATCTGGTCTACTCCTGGCTGAAGAAGACAAACGGCAGGTTTTCTTTATACAGGGTCCGGCAGCAGTATCATCAGGTCAACCAGGTATACACTGAAGGATCCCGCGAAATCCGCAAGGCCCTCAATGAACTGGCCAACATGGAGCAGGACCCCGAGGCCATCGTTGATGACTCTTCCAAACCTTTCTATTATTACCGGACACCGGAAGCGGCTCCCGAGACGCCTGATCTTCAGGGGGAGCCGGACGATGAGCATTATCCAGAACCCGAAACATCAAGCCCATAGAACCGGGGCCATTGACCATGCCCGGCCGAATTACCGCCATATCGCAACAGAAAAGACAAAAAGAGCGGGTCAACATCTATATCGACGGCCGATACGCTTTCTCGCTTTCCCTGTGGGCCGCCGCCGGCCTTAAAACGGGCGACCGCCTGAGTTCCGAAAAAATCAGGAACCTGAAAACATTGGATGAGAAGGAAAATGCGTATCAACGGGCGGCAGGCTATCTCTCGATTCGCCCGAGAAGCTGCATGGAAATCCGCCGCTACCTGAAAAACAAAGGCTTTTCCCCGCAGACCATTGAATCGGTCGTTGGTCAGCTGACGGACTACGGCTATATCAATGACAACGCATTCGCCCGGACCTGGATTGACAACCGTCTCCGAAACAGACCGAGAGGCGTCTTTGGCTTAAGCCGGGAGTTGAAGGAAAAGGGGGTCAGTGAAGATATTATACAGAATGCGTTAGCGGATTTTGACGAGCAGGCGGCCGCACGCGCGGCAATTGCGCCCAAACTCAAACAATGGCAGTTACTGCCGGAGATCAAACGCCGCCATAAAATTTATGAGTTTTTGAACCGACGCGGATTTGCCGGTTCCACCTGCCGGGATATCTGTGACGAGACCTGATCGGCGATACAGAAACCGAATTTGAAAACCGTGGCCATCCCTCCTCTTCCCGGCCGGGATCGCCGGTTAAGCG
>JAGYOT010000101.1 GCA_018399455.1 Desulfobacterales bacterium | reverse complement strand
AAGGCGCGCGGCGTGGATCTGCGTCGCCATTTCAGCCAGCTTGTGACTGATGCTTTGGTTTTTGATCATCAACGTGCCGTCCCGGCGATGATCCTTGGCATAGGCCAGGGCCAGGTCGAACGCGCCCTGTGCGACTCCCACACCGCAGGCGGCGATTTCCAGGTGTTCTATATCCAGGGTCCTGAGAAGCTGAGACATGCCCTGGTTCAGCATATCGGTACCTCCCAGGACATTTTCCCCGGGTACCCGAACCTTGTCGAAAAAGACTTCACAGAGAGAGGAGCTACGATAGCCTAGCTTGTGAATTTTGTTAAAGTTCAAGCCGGTGGTTCCGTTCGGGACCAGAATGATAGAGAGGCCGTTTCGCTGAGGGGCCTCGGGATCGGTTCGGGCCAGGGTAATCAGCCAGTCCGCCTTGTCGGCCAGGGAAATAAATGTTTTGCTGCCGGTGATAACAAAACTTTCGCCGTCCGGCTGGGCGCTTAACCGAGCGGCCGTGGTGTCGCTGCCCGCATCCGGTTCAGTCAGCGCGTAAGCCATCATCAGATCCCCCCGGGCAAGCAACGGCAGCAATGCCTCCTTTTGCGCTTTGGTTCCAAGGTTGGCTATGTTTGATCCTCCATAGAAAACAGTGCCAATGTAAATCCATGCCAGGGCGGGCCATACGCGGGACAGTTCCTCGACCACGAGAGCAGCCCGGCTGATCTGGACGCCGCTGCCGCCGTAATTCTCGGGGATGGTGTATCCAAAAATGCCCAGTGTTTTCATTTTATCCCGGATATCCAGGGGAGGGGATTCGGAGGCTTCAAAAGCCCGAATGGTTTCAGGGGGGCAGTGGTGCTTCAGAAACTCGCGAATGGTTTCGGCAAGGGCAAGGTTTTGCGGGTCCGACAGGTCTTTCATGTCAAACTGTCTCCATCCTGGGTTTTGTCAAAAGGTTGGCGAATATTAATTTGCTGAGTAACACTTGATTAAAAAAAATGTCAAGAAAAATTTCGAATAAAAATAAGATTAATTAAAAAATAAAATGATAATCTAAATTTTGATTTCTCGTCTTTTCTTTTTTGAATTTGTGATGTAGAACAGAATCTGTTAAAGGCGACAGACCGCGCCGCCACGTAAAGCACGAAAAGCCCGGGAAGCTGCCGGGGTTGGATCAGCAGGAAAGGACTATGACAACAAAGCCCAAAAATGCAAAAACTGATCGGAATGGACGGCGTGAGGCCGTTCTGGAGGCTGCCCTGGAAGCTTTTTCGGCCAGGGGGTTTGGCAAAACAACCATTTCGCAGATTGCTTCCGTCTCCAATGTTCCGGAAGCAACCATTTATGAATATTTTCGGAATAAAGAAGACATTCTTTTGAGCTTGGCCGATCAGTTCGTCCATACGCTCCACCGAGACCTGGAAGTTCACTTTCTGGGGGTTGAAGGTGTGATCAACCGGTTCAGAAAGTTTCTCTGGCATCATTTATATGCCTTTCAGGAAAACCCCGCCTATGCCAGGCTCTTTTCCCTGGAACTGCTCAATAACCCAAGGTATCGAAACTCCTCAGCATGCAGGTCGTTGATGGATTATCGGGGCGAGCTTCGGGAGATTATCCGGGATGGAGTCCGCGAAGGCACCTTCACCCGGCGGCTGATGCCCGAACTGGCAGAAATAATGGTATTCGGAACCATGCATCACATGATTCTCTCCAAGGTAGTGCTCGGAAAGCCTCTCGAGCTGGTTTCCAGGGCAGAGGCGCTGTATGATCTTTTCATGGGCGCAATGCTCACAGACAATTATCCTCCGGGTGAGGTGATCCGCGAGGAAAACAGCCGAAGGCGGGACATCCTGACTGCGGCCTTGTATGAATTTCGCGAGTCCGGTTTCCAGCAGGCGACGATTTCCAAAATAGCCAAACGCGCCGGGGTTACAGAGCCCACCATTTATGAGCATTTTAAAAACAAGCAGGAATTGCTCTATGCCATTCCGGAGGCGGCGATGAAGGGCTATCTTGTTGAGTCGGTGGATGCCGATCTTGCCAACCTGGATACGCCCGCCCATCATTTGCAGACCTTTCTTTTACACCAGATTCGTTCCGCACGGGATTTCCCGGCCTATTACGACTTGCTGACCACCGAGCTGAGGAGCAACATGAGTTTTTACCGCTCGCCCCATTATCAATCGCTTCGTGAATATAGTGCCCGGTTGATGGGGATTCTGAAGAAAGGGGCGAACAGCGGGTGCTTCCGCAAGGACCTGGACCTTCCGGCTGCAAGAGACCTTTACTTTGGAACCCTTGATGAGCTGACTCTTTCCGTAGTGGTCGTTGACGGTTCCGGGCGCATCACCGCCTATGCCGAAGATGTTTTCGATATGATTCTGCATGCTTTTCAGGTTCGCGAAAAAGCAGGGCCGGCCGCCTAGCGGAATCCCTGGCGCGCTGTTTTGCGGTGGATACAAAGCGCGCCTCTCCTTTTTTTGCGGCTTCGGACCTGGTCTCTCCCGTGATTTCGAATCAAATTAAAAATTTTATCTTGACATAGGCAGTTTAATTGTGTTTTTTTCGAATAAGAGTTAAGAAATTAATTAAATTAATTGATATTTAAAAATTTCAGGCAGGCTTCCGGTTAAAAGGCATGCAGCCGGTGAAGGGAAATGAACAGTATTTGGCACCGTTAATAAAGGAGTGTTCACAGATGAGTCGGTTAAAAGGAGATGTCGCCGTAGCGGGCATCGGGGAAGTCCCTACGGGACGATACCCCGAGCGGGACTGCATGGATGGATGTGTGATTTCCGCGGTCCAGGCCATTGCGGATGCCGGCATTAAAAAGGACAGCATTGATTTCGTGATTCCCTGTGGTACCGTTTTTTCAAGCGCCTACAACAGCGACCTGGTAACCAGTCGTGTGGTTGAGGAACTCGGTCTTAAAGGGATCCACAACAACGCCCAGGTTTTTTCGGGCGGTGCTTCAAGTGCGAGCATACTGAAGGTCGCCGGCAGCCTGGTAGAGTCCGGGATTGCCCGGAACGTGCTCTGCGTGCATTCGGATAAACTTGGAACAGGGCTTTCCGGGCAGGCCGGCATTGACCTGTTCGCCTATGCCGGAATCCACCGGGAGTGGGAAGTCCCGTTCGGCCAGCATTATTCCAGCATCGCGGGGTTGGTTACCACCCGTTACAAACACGAGACCGGTACAACCGATGAGCAGATTACCGCTGTTCAGGTCAGCAACAGAAAGTGGGCGGAACTCAATCCAAACGCGATGTTTCGCAAACCCCTGACCATCGAAGAGGTGATGGCATCAAAAATGCTCTCCACCCCGATCCGTGCCAAACACTCCAACATGCTGGCCGATGGGGGTGCCGCCTTCATTGTGACTTCCGCTGAACGGGCCCGGGACCTGACTGATACCCCTGTGTACGTCCTTGGCAGCGGCGGCCGCGTGACCCATCACAGCCTGTCCCAGGAGGCGGACCTGACCCGTTTCGGGTACGCGGATGCAGCGGCCGATGCCTTCGCGGAAGCGGGACTGTCCCCGAAAGATATCGATATTGCGGAAATCTACGATTCCTATCCGATCTTTGAACTGATTGCGCTCGAAGAGATGGGGTTCGTCGAGCGGGGGCAGGGGGGAGCTTTTTTCCTGGAAGGACGGACCTGGCCCGGGGGTGAATTGCCGACGACCACAAACGGAGGCATGAGTTCGCAGGGGCATACCGGCGGGGGCGGCGGTGTCGCCATTTTGGTGGAGGCCTTTCGACAGCTCATGGGAAAAGCCGGTGAGCGCCAGGTGCCCGATGCCCGGTTTGCCGCGGTAAGTGCTACAGGCGGCACCTATGTGGACGCACAGATTGAAATTCTTGGCAACCAGATTTCGTGAATAGGGAGGAATCATGACACAGTCCGAAGAAAGACCCTGCAGGCCCGAGCCGGAGGTCAGCCGGGTGGGCGCTCCTTTCTGGGAGGCGGCCCGCAATGGAAAACTGATCATTCAGCATTGCCGATCCTGCAATGAGAATATTTTTTATCCGCGCATTCGTTGCCCGAAATGTCACAGCGATGCCCTTGACTGGATAGAAGCCTCCGGCAAAGGGGTAATTTATAGCTACAGCGTGGTTCAAAACAATGCGCCAAGCGGTTTTCTCGCCGATATGCCCTATGTGGTGGCCATTGTTCGGCTGCCGGAGGGCGTGCAAATGCTCACCAATATCGTCGATTGCGATCCCGATTCCATCCATTGTGATATGCCCGTGGAGGTCGTATTCAGGCAGGTGGAAAATTTTGACCTGCCCCTGTTTCGACCCGCCGGCAACAAATAGAGGAGGCTGAAAATGGCTCTTAAATCTCCGGAGGCCTTTATTGAAAGCCTGCGCGATGACCGGCGCATCCACATGAACGGCAAGTTGGTTGCGGATGTGACCACAGCCCCCAGATTAAGAGAGGCTGCCCGGCACTCCGCGCTTAGCTATCAGATGGCGCAGGATGCTGAAATGAGAACCCATGTGGTGAGCACATGCCCTGAAACCGGCCAAGAGATTGCCGCGTTCTATCGCCTGCCCCAAACCGCCGCGGATCTTCTGGCCAGACGGGAGGCCATCTACCAGGTTTCCCGATACGGCGGAGGCTACATTCCTTTTGTCAAGGAGATTGGCACCGATGCCATATTTGCCATGCGGATGGTAGCCCCTCAGGTGGACAGAAAATTCGGGACCCGTTATGCTGAGCGGGTGAAGGCCTACCATCATTATGCCCAGGAAAATGACCTCGCCCTGGCCGGGGCGGTGACCGACCCGAAGGGAGACAGAAGCCGGCGGCCTCATGAGCAGGAAAATCCGGAGGTGTTTCTTCGGGTTGTTGAAAAGCGCGATGACGGCATCGTGGTGGAGGGTGCCAAATGCCACATTACATCATCTCCGATTTCCAATGAATTGGTAGTTCTGCCCACAAGGAATATGGGAGCCGAAGATGCGGATTATGCGGTCGCTTTTGCCGTTCCGGCCAATGCTGCGGGTATTACGATGATACCGATGCATGAGCACTACTGCAACGAACCGGTTGAGCGGCCCCTCAGCACTCATCATCCCATCGTCCATGCCATGATTCTCTTTGATCACGTGTTCATCCCCTGGGAGCGGGTATTTCTCTGCGGCGAGTGGGAATTTGCCGGTCCTCTCGTCTTGGCATTCGCTTCCTGGCACCGGTTTACGGGCCTATGCTATAAAGGACCGGTAGCCGAACTTTTTCTTGGATCTGCCGCCCTGATGGCTGATTTCAACGGGGTTGGCAAAACCTCCAATGTAAGGAACAAGCTTCAGGAGCTGGCCATGTATATCGAAAGCATAGGCGTATACAGCCGCATGGCCTGCTACGAGCACCAGAGCGTCGAGGGGATTGCCATGCCCAACTCCCTTCACTGCAATGTCGGAAAATACCTGTTTGCCGAAAACTACCACACCATGATCAAGTATGTTCAGGAGATCACCGGCGGCATCGGCGGCACCTGTCCTTCCGTTGCCGATTACAAAGCTCCGGAACTGCATGAACAAATGGAGCGCTACCTTTGCGGCCGCCCGGGCATCCCAACGGAGGCTCGGCTCCGGGTGATTAAGCTGGTGCGGGATCTCACCGCCTCCTGCGATGCCGGAGGACATATGTTCGGCACCATTCATGGCGAGGGGACCCTTGAAGCTCAAAGGATGATGATCCTTCGGGATTTTGATATGCGGCCCGCCATTGCGCTTGCCAAAAAAACCGCTGGGCTTGACGAACAGGGCTGAAAGGCCGCTGACAAAACAAGGAGCGAGACGATGAGAAAGGCGTTTGAAACCAAATTCCTGGAAGACTTTGAGATCGGCGACGGCATCGAGAGCTTTGGCGTCACCATAACCGACGCCCACCTGGTTGCCTGGGCCGGGCTGACCTATGATCACTATCCCCTGCACATGGACCAGGAGTTTGCGAAAGACACGATTTTTGAGGGACGCATCGTGCACGGGCCTTTTCTGTTTGCCATATCCATCGGGTTGGCGGGGATTAATGGCTTCGTGGGCGATGCGATTATCGCCTGGCTGGGGGTGGAGAACCTGAGGGTTCCCAGGCCCACCCGGATCGGGGATACCGTGAAAGTCCGCGCTCAGGTGAAGGAAAAGCGGGAATCCGGCGATCCGAAACGAGGCATCCTGGTGCTTCACTATGAGGTTGTCAACCAGCGGGATGAGGTTGTCCTTCATTATGACAATCTTTTGATGTACCCGTCCAAAAAAGGCGCGGGATCATGATTGAAACGCTCAGTACAGGAAAAAGCACGTTAACTAGGCACTAACTAGAGGGGAGGGAGACAATGAGCAGGGAAACCCGGTTTGTTGTGGATGAGAGCCGGCCATGGTTCCGGCACGAGGCGGGATGGCCGGATAATGTACCCAAAAACATCGATTTTCCGCGTATCTCCATCTATGAGAGGATCGTTGAAAGCGTGGGAAAATACCCGGATCGTCCGGCGATGTGGTTCATGAACAGTTTCATGACCTACTCGGACATGCTTGGCAGGGCTGATTCGCTTGCGGCCGGCTTAAAGGGCCTGGGGTTGAAGAAAGGTGATGTGGTGGCACTTGCCCTGGCCAACAGCTTCCAGTATGTGATCAGCTATTGCGCCGCCGCCAAGCTGGGATTGATCGTAACCGGGATCAACCCCACCTACAAGCCGGCCGAAGCCCTGATGCAGGTCAGGGTTACCGGAGCCAAGGCCCTTATCGTTCTGGATATTGTTTATCAGCCGCTTTTTGGCCCTGTTGCCGAAGACTGCGGTTTCGATGCCGTCATTTCAACCAACCTTGCTGACCTGTTGCCGATGCCTGATGAGCAAAAACAGCAGGCGATTGCCGCAG
>JAGYOT010000100.1 GCA_018399455.1 Desulfobacterales bacterium | reverse complement strand
GTGCCGGTGCCAATGGCGATGCCCAGGTCGGCAGTGGCCAGCGCCGGAGCGTCGTTGATGCCGTCGCCCACCATGCCGATCAGCTGCTGCGGCGACTGGAGCTTCTGAATGCGGGAGGCTTTTTCATCGGGCCGGACATCGGCAATGACCTCATCAATCCCCACCTCGCGGGCAATGGCCCGTGCTGTTTCGGGATGATCACCGGTCAGCATCATCACCTTCTGCCCCAGCTGATGAAGCTCTTCCACCGCGGTTTTGGAATCCGATTTCAACTGGTCGCCCAGGGCAATCAGCCCCAGCAGACGACCTTCACGAATAACCGAAATGACCGTCTGTCCCTTTTCCTGAATCCTTGGGATCCAATCTTCTGCTTCAGATAAATCAATGTCCTGCGATTTCAGCCAGTCAGGCCGGCCGACAGTGACAGGGGCACCGTTAATGACCGCTTCCACCCCCGATCCGCCGTGGGCTTTAAAGTTTTCCGCTGGCAGGCGTTTGAGGGATTTTTGATCCGCTGCCGCACGAATGGCTTTGCCCAGAGGATGTTCCGAGCCTTCCTCCACCGAGGCGGCCATCTGAAGCAGCGCATCTTCGGATTCCAGGCCCTCATGGAGGGGAATAAGCTCAAAGACCACAGGCTCTCCCCGGGTAAGTGTGCCGGTCTTGTCCAGAACCAGGGTATGCAGTTTATCCGCTGTCTCCAGGGCCTCGCTGGTTTTAAACAAAACACCTTTTTCAGCTCCTTTCCCCATGCCGGCCATCATGGCGGTCGGTGTGGCCAGCCCCAGCGCGCATGGACAGGCAATCACAAGAACGGCTACCAGGCGAATCATGGAAGGGACAAACGCGGCGGTTAAAGCAAGCCAGATAATAAAGGTAAGCAGGGCGACGCCGATGACCGCCGGGACAAACCAGGCCGCCACACGGTCCGCCACGGCCTGGATCGGGGCCTTGCTGCCCTGTGCGGCCTGAACAAGGTCAATGATACGGGAAAGCACGGTGTCCTTTCCGATCCGGGTGGCTTCAAATTTCAGTACCCCGTCCTGGTTAATGGTGCCCCCGGTAACGAAGTCGCCTTCAGCCTTGTCAACGGGCAGAGACTCCCCGCTTAGCATGGATTCATCCACCGCTGCCCGGCCCTCGCGCACCTCGCCGTCAACCGGTATCCGCCCGCCGGGGCGAACGAGTAAAAGATCCCCGAGTTTCACCTGCTCCACCGGGATTTCAGTTTCTTCGCCATTTCGGATCACAGCGGCCTTATGAGGCTGCAAATCCAGGAGCTTGCGTATGGCCCCGCCCGTTTTTCGCTTCGCCCGGACCTCCAGCAGCTTGCCAAGCTTAATCAGGGTGATGATGACCGCTGCGGTTTCAAAATACACGTGCTCGCCCAGCAAAGGAAAAATCAGCACGGCCAGGGAATAGAAATAGGCGACGGAGGATCCCATGGCCACCAGCACATCCATGTTGGCGCTTTTATTGCGAAGACTTCGAAAACCGCCCACATAGTAGTCCCAGCCGGTGTAAAACTGCACCGGTGAGGCGAGGATCAGAAAAAGCCAATCCACGAATGTCGTCCGGGCCCATTCTCCGAGAATCCCCATGTCACGCCCCATGGAAAGCGCAAACAAAGGGGCGGCAAAAAGCAGGCCCACAAAAAACTTTCTGGCCTGATCCCGGACCTCCTGCTCCCGGGCCGCCGCCTCGCTGTCCGCGGATGCGCCGGACCCGCTCGGCACCGCCCCGTAGCCCGCTTTTTCAATTGCTTCCACCATCTGCTCGATACTGGTCACAGACGGCAGGTAGGAGACGGTGGCCCGCTCCGCGGCAAAATTAACGGATGCTGACAGAACGCCCGGAATTTTCTGGTTGAGCACCCGTTCAACTGTAGCCGAGCAGTTGGTACAGGTCATCCCTGTTATGGCAAGCTCGGTTTTAGCAGCTGCCACCCCGTAGCCCGCCTTTTCAATCTGCTCGACGATATCCTCAATATCGAGCTTTTCATCATCAACATCCACTGAAAGTTCTTCCGAGGCAAAATTTACGTCCGCCCGTTCAATGCCGCCCAGTTTCCTCACGCTGCGTTCAATATTGGCGGCGCAATTGGCGCAGGTCATACCCGTAACGGGCAGGTTCAGGCGCTCTTTGGCCATTTGCTATTCCGCCGGATAGTTGATTTCTTTCAGTTTCTCCCGGATCTTTTCATCGCTGGCCGGATCCTCGTATTCCACGGTAATTTTTTTGCTGTCCACATCCCCGTCCATGAGATTGATGCCTTCAACCTCTTTTAATGCATTGCGAATCGTCTTGATGCAGTGCTCACAGGAAATATTGGGCACAGAAAAGGTTTGTTTGGCCATCCTTATAACCTCCTTCATTTCAAGCACGCGCGAAGCGCGGCTTCAAGCTGGGTATGTTTGAACTCAAACCCCATATTCATAAGTTTCTGAGGGATCGCCCGCTGACCGTTCAACAGCATTTCTCCGAACTCGCCGGCAACAGTGCGCAGCACAAAGCCCGGGACTTTCAGAAACGCCGGCCGCCCGATCACCCTGCCAAGGGTGCGGGCCAGCTCCAGGTTCCGAACCGGCTCGGGGGCGGTGAAATTTATCGGTCCTGCGGCTTCGGGATTCTCAATAACGAAATGATGTGCGGCCACGACGTCATCCATATGAACCCACGGAAACCATTGCCTGCCGCTGCCTAGAGGGCCGCCCGCGCACATCCGGAATACAGGGAGCATACTGGCCAATGCCCCCCCCTCTTTTCCCAAAACAATGCCAAGCCGGGCAAGCACGACGCGCGCCCCTTTCTTTTCCGCAGTCTTCGCCTCCTGCTCCCAATCCACGGCCAGCCGGGCCAGAAAATCATCGCCCGGCGGGGCCGACTCATCCACAACCTGCTCGCCGCAGTCGCCGTAAAAGCCAACGGCCGACGTACTGGAAAGCGTCACCGGCTTGCCTTCCGGCAGCGCGGCCACCAGGTTTCGGGTGGTCAGGATCCGGCTGTTATAGATCTGCTTTTTGGCTTCATCGTTCCAGCGGCGGAAGATATTGACACCCGCCAGGTTAATCACGGCGTCCGCCTCCTGTACGGCATCCTGCCACGCCCCGGGCTGGCTGCCGTCCGCTTCGATAAAGCGGAAGGCCGGGTGCTTGTCGATATCGGCTGGGGCGTTTCTGGCGATCCCGGTTACCTGGTATCCTTTATTCAGAAGAAAAGGCACCAAATGGCCTCCGACAAAACCGGAGCTTCCTGTAACCATAATATGCATAAAACCTCCTTGCTCCGTTTCACAGCCCTGGCACCGTCTAATCCACCACAAGCACCGAGATGTCCTTTGCGCCGGATACCACCTTCTGGCTGATGCTTCCCATGAAAAATTCTTTGATCCCGGATAGCCCTCTCTTTCCCAAGACCACAAGGTCGAAACGACCTTCCTGTGCCTGCTTGATAATATCGCGGGCCACCCCCTTTTCCCTTACCACCGACTTAACGTGAACTTTATCCGCGGCAAATCCGCATTCTATCAGACTCCGCCGGGCCGCCTCCATCGCCTCCCTGACCACCTGCTTTTTCTTGTCCTCAAGATTGCAGAAGGCATGCTGCTCGGATTTAAAATAGGGGGTCAACTCCGGGCTCTCCATGTCGCAAAGGGCCTGGGTATCAAGCAGGACATTAAAGAGGGTAACCTCGGCATCCGGCGCAACATGGGTGCCGACAAAATTTACCGCCCGCTTTGAATTCTCTGATTCATCAAATGCAACCAGAATCTTTTTCGCCATAACAACACTCCTTTATTTGTGGTTGACGATCAGTTGCTCACACCTTTCCGCTCCGCCCGTCATCGCAGGCATCGTCTTCATCGCCGAAACGGGCATGCTCCTGAAAATCCGGGGCCTTGCTGCAGACTTCAGGATCGTTTTCAGAACGCTTCTGCAGTGCCGGACCGGTATCCACCTTGCCTGTAGAAAGAATCTGCAGCGCGGCGTCATAATCCGGTTCATCTCCGATTTCAGGCACCAGCTCCGTATACAATACTTTTGCGTTTTCATCCAGGACCACCAGCGCTCTTGCCAAAAGCCCCGCCATCGGGCCGTCCAGAATCCTCAGCCCATAATTGCGGCCGAAATCAAGATTCCTGAGCTCAGAGACCGAAATAACGTTATGAATACCTTCATCCTTATTGAAACGGGCATGGGCGAAGGGCAGGTCCCGGGATACGCCCAGTACAACGGTATTTTCGTATTTTTCGATCTCCCTGTCAAATCGCCTCATGGATTCCGCACATGTTGCCGTTTCAACGCTTAAAAAAATATTTAGAATCACCATCCCGCCCTTTAAATCAGCCAGAGTAATATCCGACAGGTCCGTCTTTGTGAGCAGAAAATCAGGCGCCTGCCCACCGACCTCCGGCAGTTCCCCGGAGGTATGGATCGTTTTTCCCTTAAATGTAATCTCCGCCATGGTATGTCTCCTTAACCTGTTATTCTTTCCTGTTTGCTCAAATACAGGCCGCCGTCAGGCGGCACAGCTTAAGCTGTTATTTCTTTAACGCATCAATCTTGATCCTAATATAATACCTTTTATTGACCCAGCCAAACCGTTGTAAAAGGTGATTCCTTCATTATTTTTTCCTTTGCCCCCAGGAGCGTCTTATATCCACCGCTCAGATTCCGTACATCAAAGCCGTGCTGGGCAAGGATGCGATAGCCTACGTAGCCCCTCTGACCAATCGCGCAAAATGTGATATAGCGCTTGTTTTTATCCAGCTGGTCCAGGTGGTCCCGAAGCTGATTAAGCGGGATATGGAGCGCACCTTCAATCTCACCGGTTGTCTCCAGCTCATCCTTGTTCCGCAGATCGACCAATACATCGGTTTCCGGATCCAGCTCGTTAAATTCATTCCAGTTGACTTTTCGGGAATCGCCTTTCAAAAGATTGGAGGCGACAAACCCGGCGATATTGACCGGGTCCTTGGCCGAGGAGTACGGTGGGGCATAGGCAAGTTCCAGCTCTTCCAGCTGAAAAACCGTCATGCATGCATGCATGGCCGTGGCAAGCACATCAATGCGCTTGTCCACGCCTTCGCCGCCCACGATCTGAGCCCCGAGGATTTTACCGTTACTCGGCGACATCAGAATCTTTATCGCCATCATTTCCGCGCCAGGATAGTAAGAGGCGTGCGAGCCGGCATGGCTGTAACTTGCAAGGTAAGGAATTTTATTGCGCTTCAGGGTTTTCTCACTGGCACCCGTGGACGCAACCGTCTGGTCAAAAATTTTTACCACGGAGGTTCCCAGCGTTCCTCTGAAAATTGAGCGGCGGCCCATGACATTATCCGCGGCAATACGCCCCTGCTTGTTGGCCGGCCCGGCAAGCGGGGTCATGGTGGAAAAACCGGTCATGAAATCGGTGGTCTCCACCGCATCGCCCACCGCATAGATGTCCGGATCCGAGGTTTGCATAGTCGCGGATACCTTTACGCCGCCCGTCTCGCCTATCGCCAGTCCGGCATCCCGTGCCAGGCCGAACTCCGGCTTGACACCGATGGAAAGAATCGCCATATCGCATTCAACGGTTTTACCGCTCTGCGTATGAACGCACAGCCGCTTCCCCTGCTTTTCAAATGAGGCGATTCCGTCGCCCAGGATAAGATCCACGCCCTTCTCCTTAAGATGAGCATGCATGAGTCCGGCCATCTCATAATCCATGGTCGGCATGACCTGCTCCAGCTTTTCAATGATCGTTGGCCGAACTCCCCGAATAGCCAGGTTTTCCGCCATTTCCAGGCCGATGAAACCACCGCCGACCACAACGGCTGATGCCGGCGCCTTTTGATCCACATAGGTTTTGATCCGGTCCGTATCCGGAATATTTCTGAGGTTAAAAATATTGTCCGAGTCAACTCCGGGAAACGGCGGGCGCACCGGCTCGGCACCGGGGGAAAGAATAATGGTGTCATAGCTTTCCGTATAGGTTTCACCGGTTTGGTGGTTTTTTGCGCTGACCTGCTTTTTTTTGCGATCAATGGCGGTAATTTCCGTAAAAAGCCGGATATCGACATTATATCGGTTCCGAAACGCGTCTGCGGTGGTGACCAGAAGATCCTCCCGCTCCTTGATCACCTCCCCGATATGGTAGGGCAGACCGCAGTTGGCAAAGGAAATGTATTCGCCGCGTTCAAAAATCACAATTTCAGCCTCTTCATTCAGTCGGCGCGCGCGTGCGGCGGCTGTTGCCCCGCCGGCGACACCCCCGATTACAACCAGTTTCATTCATGATCTCCTTTCAACGAGTTTAAATCATCAGGCTAAAATACTAAACACCTCAGGCCGATGACAAAATCACCGGCCGATCCGGGACAAAACAACTGAATTCACCCTCACAGACGGCCTCCGCATTTCTCTGGACCCTGACGAAAACGATTCGTTTTCTTCCCTCCGTCCGGGTTACCCGCGCCTCTGCATCTAAGGCTTCGTTGACCTTGACCGGTTTCAAAAACTTGACCGACGCTGCGGCAAGAACCACGTTGGGATGGTTGACGGCCAGCATGGCGGCATAATCGGCAGCTCCGAAAATGAATCCCCCGTGGATCAGACCGCTCTGATCAGCTGCCATGGGGGGCGTTGTCAAAAGGCGAACATGACAGTATCCGTCCTGCAGCAGCACAGGTTCGCCGCACAAGCGCCGGTCGATCTGCTGATGCGTCTGAATCTCCATTCGAATCTCCCGAGTATCAGGGTTAAACGGATTAATGCTTGACATTTGAAAAGAGACTTTATATAGGAATATGAGTAAACATAAACGTTGAAATCGAGAAAGCAAATGCTGCCGGATTATTGCCGACAATTTTTTTTATTTGACTGCAAGCG
>JAGYOT010000010.1 GCA_018399455.1 Desulfobacterales bacterium | reverse complement strand
GCTTATTGTTTGATTTTGCGATATAATTTGTGTATGCTTCATTTTGACGGGCTTCCTTTTTTTAGCTTTTTTGTTTGGTGCAATAAAAGTATCAAAAAAAGCGAAGTCCGTCAATACTAATAATAATCTCAGTATGTTGAATTTAAATTTCGTCTAGATCGTAACCCCGAAAGTTGAGTAAATCAACTTATCAAGCCCATCAATCCGGACAGTGAAAAGCGCAGCTCCTTTGTTTGCACCATTCCTTTAGCTGCCGGTTATGGGCAGCATTAGACGTTTAGGAGATAAAAAATAGAAAATGAACGTATTAGCTATCGTTGCCGGTTATTTGTGACATTATATGATCTCAATGAGAAGGAGAAACAGCAAACAATCAAATGAAAAACATCCGCGAAAATCATAAAGAACAAGAGGATATGCTTCATTTAGTGGGTTGGATACTCTTTGTTTTATGCGCTATTTTTTTCATCGCATCAAGCCTTAAGAATCAAGACACCTTGATACTTACTGGCAGTGTTATCTTTTTACTATCCTGTATTGTTTTCATTATTCCTCTGGTTAGAAAAATGAAAAATTCAGAAGATGAAAATATAAAAAGCTAACTCAGGCGATGCAAAAAACCATGCAGCTGATTAGCCGTGGTGTTTAGGCGCCGGGGTCGACCGCCGTATTCATAAAAAAAACGAAATGACACCCTAATTTCGAAAACTTTAAGGAGAGCCTATGAAAAGTTCTGTTATCACGCTACTCATCCTGGCCTTGGGTTACAACCTCGCGACAGCCGACGTGCTCAAGAAGTTGAGCCTGGACGATGCCGCCGCCCTGGGCACAACCATTCAAACCGACCCGGAAGTGAAGACGGAAGGCAAAGGGTCAATCCGGATCACGACCAAGCATGCCACGACTATCTGTCTTGGCGAAGTTAAGGGTTTGGATATCGAAAACGCACAACTGATTTACAAAGCCAGGGTCAAAAGTAACCTCGAAGGCGCTGCTTATCTGGAAATGTGGGCACATGTTGGCGGAAGTCCGTATTTCTCCAAGGGAATAAATGATCCCGTCAGGGGAGAATCAGATTGGACATCGATAAAGACCCCTTTCAGGTTTCAGAAGGGACAGCAGCCAGAAAAAATTACCCTCAATATCGTGATCAATGGCAAAGGCACCGTCTGGATTGATGACGTAGTACTTTCAAAAACACCCCTGAAATAGGGTGCAGAAGACGCCAGCCGACCGTTTCACCGGCAGAGGGTAGCAATCGGCCGAGCGTTTGTGTTCCATCCCTGCAAAACAGAGACATCGCATGAAACAAACCGATATGATCCTTCAAAGCGTCAGGTTACCCTCAGAAGGCCATATTTAAAGGAATGCCGATGACCATTTCACAGAATGAACAATATCGGCTTCACCGCAGAGCATTCCGCCTGGAATGGTTAACTACCGGATGGAATGTGGTTGAGGCGGTTGTTGCTGTCGCGTCTGGAGCTGTCGCGAGCAGCACGGCCCTGATCGGTTTTGGTGCTGACAGTTTGATTGAAGTGTCCTCTGCTCTCTTCGTGCTTTGGAGGCTGCGTCGAGCCGGGCCGGAGGCTTCCGCTGAAGAACGCGAAAGAGCCGACCGAATCGCTCATCTGCTGGTGGGAGTCACTTTCTTTCTGCTCGCTGTTTATGTTATTGTCGATTCGGCCCTGTCGTTTGTTCGCCAGGTCCCGCCTGCAGAATCTCCGGTCGGAATTGTTCTTGCCCTGCTTTCCCTGGTAGTGATGCCTGTACTTGCCTATTTTAAACAGCGAACCGGGCGAGAGATGAGCAGCCGGGCGCTTGAGGCGGATGCGATGGAAACCTTGTTATGCGCTTATCTGTCAGCCGCGTTGCTTGTCGGATTGTTGCTGAATGCGTTGTTCGGTTGGTGTTGGGCCGATCCCGCGGCCGCGCTCGCGATGGCGCCCTTCATGATTTGGCAGGGGCGGCAATCGATTACGGAATCCAGGTCCGCAGGGGAGTCCTCGGGGGCTGGGTAGCTTTTTGGGATCGAGTCGACCCGTTCTGAAACAATTTTTCGAAAAAGGCAATTCCTCGGGATTTGCGACGCCCTCTGATCTTAAATTGGGCTTGAACTTTTTTCTTTGCCATCCAAAAACTGACTTTTTACGAGTGCATCAAGGGTGGTTCAGATAAGTTTTATTGATCACGAAAATTTGAAACAAAATAAGCGAGCTACCGGTCGTTCGCAGGATTTAGCCGGTGCAGAGAATTTGGAATACTCCGGAGCCGGGTGGCCGACAAGCCGTTGCTGCCTGATCGGCCCCTTACCGCAAAACGCAGCGTTGAACCTCAAACTTAGAGTGAGTGATGAGAAAGATTTCAATAGTATTAATTTTATTTTTGGCTGGATGTGTTGGAATTCCGGAAAACGTAAAACCCGTTGATAATTTCGAAATAGAAAAATATCTGGGAAAGTGGTATGAAATTGCCAGGCTGGATCATCCTTTTGAGCGTGGGTTGACCAGGGTAACGGCAAACTACAGTTTGCGAGAGGACGGTGGAGTTAGAGTATTAAACCGCGGATACTCTGAGAAAGAAAAAGAATGGAAAGAAGCCGAGGGGAAGGCCTATTTCGTTCGAGGAACAACCATAGGCTACCTGAAGGTCTCTTTCTTTGGACCCTTTTATGGTTCCTATATTGTGTTTGAACTGGATCATGAGAATTATCAGTATGCGCTGGTGTGCGGGCCTGACAAATCCTATTTATGGATTCTATATAGAAATCCGGAAATAGAAAAGGATTTAAAGAATACCCTCATTACAAAAGCAGCAGCAATGGGGTTTGACACCAGCAAATTGATATTTGTCGATCATCACTAAGCGCCCTCATCCCGTGTGATCCTTCCGGCCGCTGGATATTGATGATTTCGAAGGGCCCTCACAGGATAAGATCGTTATGATCAAAAGCCTTGCAAATGTATAAAGAATTGATACGGATTCATCTATGCCGGAAATAGAAAGGGTTGGAAGAACAATGAACCTGCGGCAATGGTTCTTTCTGCTCTCACATAAACAGCGGATATGGCTTTTCGGCACTGTCGCCGCTGTGCTTTTGATCATGGCTGTCGGCATTTTTGTAACCCCTCCCGGGGAACCGGCAAAGTCGGTCAACGTCAGCGTTGAGATGTCGATTCGGGATATTGCGCCAAAGCTTAAAGTCACAGGAAAGGCTCTGGCCCGCGAACTCGCTCTGGCCCTGGACGTTTCCAAAACAAGGCCCCTCAGCATGCTCGGCGTCAAACCGCAGACGCTCCAGCACACGGCACATCACCTTCTTTCTCACCGCGATGCGATGCTCAAGTATTATTTTTACGCAGCGTTGGTTTTAGGGGGACTTGTGTTTCTCACCAGGCTGGGACGCCCGGATCTGTGTGGCGTCGCGCATAGAAATCGATGGTACCCTCGATTCCCTTACATCGCCTCGCTCCTCCTGTCGGTAATTATTGCAGGATTTCTGCTGGGTAAATCGCCCAACCCAATGGAAGGGGCAGTGAAGGTGTTCAAGTCCATGGTGGGGTTATATGCCGATCCTACAGCCAAAGTGACAGCCTTTATTTTCTTCATCGCGCTTGCTGTCATCGGGAACAAACTCATCTGTGGCTGGGCCTGCCCGTTTGGGGCTTCTCAGGAATTGATATATAGTATCCCGGTCCTAAAAAGGATCAAGAAACATAAACTTCCTTTCGTCCTGACGAACACGATCCGCGGCTTCCTTTTTGCGGTCATGCTGCTTTTTCTGTTCGGTATTGCAGGAGGCCGGAAAGGAACGGTTATCTACCATTATCTGAACCCCTTTAACCTGTTCAATCTCGATTTTGAGACGCTCAGCATTCTGCTGACCGTCATCCTCAGTCTTTTGGGGTCGTTTTTTGTATACCGGCCGTTTTGTCAGCTCATCTGCCCTTTCGGGTTCATTTCCTGGATTGCTGAACGATTCAGCATTATCCGTGTTCATATCGACAAAGAAAAGTGTACCCAATGCGGGGCATGCATGAAGGCGTGTCCCCTCGGGGCAGCCGAGGGCCGTGTTTATGGGAGCAAAATGCCGGCAGACTGTTTCAGCTGCGGCCGCTGTTTGAATGTCTGCCCGGTTGACGCCATCAAATATGAGCCTGTTTTCAAGAAAAGCACAAACTCCATACAGGCGTAGCAATTATCATCTGGCGAAGACTGTCCATAATGATCTTGCCATTTATTTACTGTAATATCCGGTGAAATAAAGGAATCGCAAAATGGTTTGGAAAAGCCTATCCCTGGGTTTTCTTGTCTTCCTGCTGACAATCGGTTTATCAGCCGATGCGGCAACCTATTACGTCTCCCAAAGTACAGGCAGTGACGCAAACACCGGTCTGACAATGAAAACGCCGCTTCAGAGCATCGAAAAAGTAAACGGCCTTGATCATCTCGACCCGGGCGACCGGGTCCTTTTCAAATGCGGCGATACGTGGCGGAAAGAAACGCTAAATATCACCTGGTCAGGAACCGAAAATAACAAAATCTTTTTCGGGTCATACCCTTGCGGCTGCGGGGACAAGCCGGTTATCAGCGGCAGCCTCCCGGTTACAGGATGGAAGCTCTACCGGGACGATATTTATGAGGCCGACCTGACTGCCGGCGGGAACGCAGCCCGCTTCGGCACCGGAGCCTCGGGCATCCTTGGTCTTAACCAGCTGTTCAGGGACGGCCGCCGGCTGCTGCTTGCGCGCTGGCCGAACCTGGACGATCCGCATGACAATGGCTATTCGACCATTGATCAGGCGGTTTCCGACACTGTCCTTGTGGACAACGAGCTCCCCCCCCGGTTCGTGGGAAGGCGGGGTGGTACATATTAAATCCATGCGCTGGCTGATCTTAAACCGGATCATTGAAGAGACCGGGGGGACAAGGATTACGCTCTCCAAGGCCATGTCCTGTTACGGAGGGACCTGTCAGGGCTGGGGCTATTTTATCAACAACGCCATGGCCGCAATGGATCAGGACGGCGAATGTTACTATGACGAAAACGAAGAGAAGGTGTATCTGTGTTCATCCGACGGCCCTCCTTCAAACATCGAAGGGTCGGTGATCCTTTCTGAGGAGACGCGGGGGGCGGGGGGTATCCTGCTGGGAAGCAACGCCTCGCCCATTGAGCATGTCATTGTCGAGAACTTTGAAGTGAAGAACTGGTTCGCCAATGGAATCACCACGCCCGCATCCATGCGGCATGCGGCCAACGGCCACCTCGTTATTCGAAACAACACGGTCCGGGATGTCGATGATACGGGGCTTCGGCTGATTTCCTGGATCAACGGGGCCACGTCGGGACAAGACTGCCACCGGGGAGGGCATGATCTGCAAATCTACGGGAACACCATCGACGGGGCGAACCATTTTGGCATCGACACCTTTTCCATCAATTCAGTTTATCATCATAACGTGATCAAAAACATCGGCCTGATTGAGAACCTCGGCAAATCCGGGCTGGGATGCGGCTATTCCGGATCTTCCTGCACTGAAAACGGGGACGGCATCCGGGTCAGGGGCTGGAATCTCGATTACGCGGGCTTCAACAATTGTTTTCGGTACAATGAGATCAAAAAAACCGGTTATAACGGCATGGACATTTTCGGAGCCGAAACGGTAATCGAAAACAATAAATTCTCGAACGTCTGCTGCTCAAAAGGCGATTGCGGCGCCATTCGCACCTTCGGGGACACGGGGATTGATGCCACCAGGGTTCACGATATTGTCATCAGGGAAAATATTATTGTGGAAAGCATCGCTGCTCGATCGAAGGCAGGAGAATAATTTTCGGGACCAAGGAAGATTATCCGGCAGCATGAGCAAGCCTTTGCGTTTTAATTGACCAGCCGCCATTGCCAGCTGCGCAGGCCGTGTTTATATTGAAAAAATACGCTAATTTTTTTTATGGGAACCGACCATGTATATCGCCACACACCGAATAAAAGGAAAGCATTATTACCGCCTGAAGCAAAGCTATGAGGCGGAAGGAGAGTTCAGGAGCCGGGTACTTTTCGAACTGGGCCGAGATCCACGGGATTATCTGGTATACCCGGACGACGGCTGCGCCTTCTATATCCATGAAGAACTCTGCGACCGCCTGGCCGAGCTTGGGGTGGAGGCGGACAACGATGAGATGGAGCGCGTCTTCTTTCCTTTTCTGGAGCCGGAGACTCAGCGGGTCATCGAGGGATTTTCCCACCAGGGAATGACCAGCGGGGATAAAAAGCGCCTGCGGGAGAAGGTGGAGCGCGCTGAAAATACTGATTTTCATATATTTGACAAGCGCCGGATGCATTATCTGCGCTTTGGGGAAATGGATCAGTCCCGCCTTCACCGGGCGCCGAAAAAAATTTACCGGGATCTGCTGGAAAAATCCCGGGACGAAATCGAGCAGTATTTCATGGACGTTGAAAAGATCTTAACGCCCAAGGAAAAAAAGGCTTACCCGTATGTTGTCTTTGATGTCGCCAGTCACTTTCCGGGTGAGTTTGCCAGGAGATTCCCTCAGGCTTTGGCTCAGGAGGAGCTTGATGCCTGTTTTCTGGAGGAGCTTTGCCGTCTGAATGAAGATGAAGCATTCTGGGCGGATGTCGGCTGCACCAGCAGCTTAAACCATTACCTGATCCGCTATGTATGCTGGTTTTTTGACTCCGAGTTCGGGGAGAGCCGATACATGGAAGACTTGATGTGGGAATGGATCGCCCGCCGCCGCAGGTTCAGGCAGCCGGTCGCCGCAAACCGCATGAAGGAAGACGACGCACTGACTGTGATGGGCTTTACCCGCCAGTCTTTTTCCGGCATGACGGTAAAGGGGCTGACCCGGCAGTACCGGAATATGGCCCGGATGTATCATCCGGACAAGGGCGGCTGCCATGAGGCGTTTATCCGTTTGAACCAAGCCTTTGAAACGCTCCTTGCCAGGGTCAAGTCCGCCAGCCGATCAGGCCCTTACACCGTCCGCAGGGGGTGACGAGGCGGCCTCCGCCGAATTTGTCAGACTGTTTTTTCCCTTGCCCGTTAAAGGATCTCCTCCACGGGCAGCACAAATGCGTGCATCCCTTCTGCAGGCTTGAGTCTGGCCTTGCACTCACGGACGAGCTCGACAATTTCCGCCCTTTTCTCGTCTTCAATGACCATAAAAATAAGAATGGATTCATCCGGCCAGATTCGGGTGCCAAATTTTTTGCCGGTTTCTCCTTCGCCCACTGCATGCGGCATTTCTGTATAGGCATGTATGCCATGCGTTTTGAGGGAATTTCGGAACGCTTCGTTGCGTCCCTCCGGACATACCACCATCACCATTTTCATGCGGGAACCTCCTTGTTGGCCAATGCCGGTTTCGGCCTGTATCGGGGCCTCAACAGTCCAGGGCTAAGTTTCGGCCGGTTTGTCAAACGGCATGTAGATCTCGATTTCACCGCTGTAGCCGTGTTTCATGGTCGCATTGGGATAGCGTTTTTCAAATACATGCAGCATCGCGGCGTTGTCGCTCAGGACGGTGGCAGTAAACGCCTTATATTTATTTTCTTTGGCGATTTTTTCAAGTATGTCAAGCAGATAGCTTCCGATTCCCAGTCCCTGGTAGTCTTCTTTAACCACAAAAGCCACTTCGGCAATATCTTCTTCAGCCTGGCCGTAAGAGCCGATGGCAATGATCGCCTTGTGTTTGCCCTGCTGCACCAAGCCGATAATGGTCATGTTCTGATGATAGTCAACCGCGGCCCACTGGTTTTGAAGCATTTCCCGTGAGAAGACTTTGCGCCGGTAAAAGAAGCGGTAAAAAACAGTGGTCTCCTGAAGGGAGTAATAAAAATTGCGCGTTGCGAATTCGTCCGATGGCAGAAGAGGTCTGATTTCAATGGATTTGCCGTTTTCCATTTTCATGTGGGATTTGTAGTTTTCCAGAAAAATCAGATCCTGCTTGCTGGGGGTCAGCTGGTCCGCAAATATGTAGCGGCGTTTTTTGGCTTCCCTGATCAGCTGTTCCCTGAACTTGGGATGGGCAATCTGCGCCAGTTCCATGACCCGCTGGTAGATTCCCTTCCCCTGGAGTTCGGCGATACCGTATTCGGTTACCACGACGTCCACGTCTCCCCGGGTGGTGGCGATGCCGGCACCTTCGCTCAAATGAGAGACAATCCTGGAGACCTGGCCGTTCTGTGCAGTGGAGGGAACTGCGATAATGGAAAAACCGCCTTTGGACATTTTGCTGCCCCGGATAAAATCGACCTGGTCGCCGATTCCGCTGTAGAAAAGGTAGCCCTTGGAGTCTGTGCAGATTTGACCGGTAAGATCGATCTCCAGGGCCGAGCTGATGGAAATCAGATGGTCGTTTTTGGCAATCACATTGGGATCATTGACAAAATCCGCCGCCCGGAAATAGAACATGGGATTATTGTCGACATACCGGTATAATTCCTCCGAGCCCATGCAAAGGGATGCCACTACCCGGTTGGGCAGATAGGATTTTTTTTTGTTGGTGATGACCTTTTTTTTGAACAAAGGGAGGAATCCTTCGGTTATCACCTGGGTATGAATGCCGAGATCCTTTTTGTCGTCCAGATAGGGCAGGATATAATTGGGCAGGTGGCCGAATCCCACCTGAAGCGTGGCTCCGTCGTCGACCAGCTGGCTGACGTATTTGGCAATCCGCTCCACGATTTCCTGGTTTTTTTCAACGGGGAGTGCGTCCACCAAGGGTTCCTCATACTCGACGATATAGTCAAGCCTGTCGATATGGACAAAACCATCTCCCCAGGTCCGCGGCATACGGGGATTGACCTGGGCGATGACCAGCGGTGCATTGTTCAGCCCTGAAAGCGTGATATCCACTGATATGCCAAGGCTGCAGAAGCCGTATTTGTCCGGCGGGCTGACCTGGACCAGGGCCGCGTCCAGGCCGATCTGCTTGGAGTTGAAAAGCTCGGGGATCTGGGAAAGGTAAGCGGGGATATAGTCGATTTTACCTTCGAATGCGGCCTGGCGCATATGGAGGCTTATAAAAAAAAGCTTCAGCGAAAACCGGTTTAGAAACTGAGGATCGTGGATATAGCGGGAAAAAGTTGAAGACAGCATCTGATACACGATAATGTCCTGAACGGAGAGATCCTCCACCATGGACCGTATCAGTTGTTGGGGTTCCCCGCAGCCGGTGCCGATGAAAACACGGCTGCCGTTTTTGATTTTTGTCACCGCCTCCTCGGGACTCAGGAGTTTTTCCGG
Source organism: Desulfobacterales bacterium (assembly GCA_018399455.1). GTDB lineage: Bacteria > Desulfobacterota > Desulfobacteria > Desulfobacterales > Desulfosalsimonadaceae > M55B175. The sequence continues at coordinate 3,881 of JAGYOT010000010.1, read as the reverse complement.
ACAATATGCTTGTATATCCATCAGGGGGCTCCTTTGACAATTCTGGCCGATTATTCATAATGTTTTCAGAAATACAGGAAAAGGTCAAGGTCTAATGCTTTTCATCCAGCCTGAAAATTTCCGCTGATGCCGCAGGGTTGGGCTGTCATTCCCTGCTGAATGCAATATATAAGCGTCTTTATGACATGCCCCGGATGTCCGTAAACTTCGTTTTTCGTTGACAGCCGGGCAACATCTAAGTATAAATATAATAATCAATTTGTTGAGATCGATCCTGTTGAAGTCGATCCTATTAAAAAAGAATGAGCCTTGATGACCGATCGCCCAAGTCAGGAGAGCAGCATCCTGAAAAGAAATCCGGAGAGCGCGTCCGGATTCGGATTACCGTTGTCGCGGTCAAGGATGTCAACGGCCTCGTCACTCATTTTATGCAGACCGCTCAATACAGCTCAGAGAATAAAGCGGCCGAAGAGGACTTGCGGGAAAACGGGAAGAAATACCGAAACGTTCTCAACTCGATGCAGGAGGGCTATTTTGAGGTTGATCTGGCCGGGCGTCTCTGCTTCTACAATGACTCCGTCAAGCAGTTTCTCGGCCGTTCTGAGCATGAGCTGGAAAATCTGACCTTCCGGGATTTTATGACAGCGGAAGAGGCGGAACGGGTTTACCGGATTTTTAACCGGGTCTACAGAACCGGACAGCCTTCGGATTTGTTTGATTACAGCATCCTCCGAAAAGACGGCCGGCAATTCACCCTGGAGGATACGATCTCTTTCGGCTATCGATGCCACCGTGCGGGAGGATCCGGAAAAGAATCCGGCAGCCGCTCAAAAGGGCCGGGGCGAGACCATCCTGGTCTTTGATGACGAGGCTTTTTTAAGGGATTTTGTTGAAACCCTCATGAGGTCCCGTAAAGGGCCTTGATTTTTTCCCGGTCCGGTGTGCCGTCGGTTTTTAGGGGCAGTTCGGTCACGACCTCCACGTAATGGGGCTTTTTGTAACGGGCAATTCGTTCTCCCACAAAGGAAATGAGTTCATCCGCTTCAAGGAACGTGCCCGGCTTGAGCAGGCACACCGCTTTGATCCCTTCCTTCCATTTCGGATCCGGAACGCCGAAGACGACTGTTTTTTCAACAGACGGATGCTGCCGTATCACCACCTCCACTTCCTCGGGATAGACGTTTTCCCCTCCCGGCTTGATCAGTTCTTTTTCCGCCATCCTTCCGGCATAAAACATCCAGCCGGCTGAATCAAACCGCCCCATGTCCCCTGTGTGGTGCCAGCCGTTTCGGAAGGTGCGGGCGTTGAGTTCCGGCTGGTTCCAGTAGCCCTGGAAAACCATGGGCCCCTTCATCACAATTTCCCCCGCTTCTCCGGCCGGCCGGGGATTGTCATGTTCATCGACGGTGCGGACATCGGCAAGGATGATGGGTCTGCCAGCGGAGCCGGGCGCATCGTTATACCGGCCGATGGTGGCCAGCATGCTGGTTTCGGTCTGCCCATACATGCAGTAATAACTGCCGCCGCTCATTTCCTGGTATTTCCCGATATCTTCGGGCGTTCCCAGACCGATAACGGCTCTGAGGGAGGAAAGGTCCGTTTTTTTCTCCTCTGCCGCACTCAGGATGCCGGAGAGAATCGGCGGGAAGTCAAAAAACAGGGATGCCCTGTATGTTTCGATCAATTCGGCGGCGCGGGCCGCATCGAATCTGCTGAGATTCACATTCATGGCCCCGGCCTGGAAAGCGCTGATCGCCATGAAAAGGCCGGCTACATGAAACAGGGGCAACAGGTTCAGATGAACGTCCTTTGGAGAAAGAGCAAAGTAGTAGTCGATATGGAGCCCCGCGCAAAGGATATTCCCATGGCTCACCAGGGCCCCGCGGGGCTGGCCGGACACCGCTGCTGTGTGAATGATGACAAAGCCGTCATCATTATTGACCTCATGGGGTTGCGGGATTGTCCCGGATTCAAGCAGGGAAGCGAAAGCCTGGAAATCGCCTTTATCGCCTTTTAGATTGTAAAATTTTTTAACGGAAGGCAGGTCCTGGCGGCGCTCGTTGATTGTCGCCTGAAAATCGGCATCGGCAAACAGCATTTCGGGCGCGCCGTCCTTCAGGTTATAGCAGAGTTCATCCGCGGAAAGCCGCCAGTTGACCGGCAGCATCACCGCCCCTAAAGCCGCTGCTGCACCGTAGAGCAGAAAAAATTCAATGCTGTTTAAGCCAATTACTCCCAGCCGGTCGCCCTTTTTGACGCCGGCGGCGTTCAGGCCGCCGGCAAGCCGGTCCACCTGGGTTTTGATCTCGTTAAACGTGAGTTGCTTGTCCTCATCAACCTCGTACCAGGCCGGGAATTCTTTGAAAGCAGCGGCATTGCGGTTGATCAGATCATAGAAGCTGAAATCATGTAAACCCATAATGCTCATCCCCTTAAGCCGATTTGGTTTTACCTGCGGGCCCTATTTCACGGTCGTGACCGGACAGGGCGCCTTTAGAATAATATACTGGGCGGTGGACCCGAGAAGAATCTTCTGGGTTTTTGATTTTTTTTTGATGCCCACGAACATCAGGTCAATATCGTTATCCTGGGCAAACGTGACCAGGTCCTCCCCTGGCGAGAGGCCGCGGGCGAGTTGATGGGTTTCGGATTCAACCCCCTTTTCCTCAAGGAAGGCTTTGGCATCCTGAAGACTTTGCTCTACTTTTTCGATATCCTCCATGGTTTCTCCGGCTCCGCCTTCCATAGAGGTCATGACAAGGACCCGGCCATTGAAGGCCGCGGCGTGATCGCGCGCCAGCGAAAGCGCAGAACGGGCCACATCGGTTGCGTTGTAGCACACCAGGATTTTCATTTTTTCCTTCTCTTCCATGCTTGCTCCTTGCTTGCCTTTTCATCCAGTGTATCCGCCGCAATGTCTCCCCGAATGGATTATAAGGGCTGAGCCGGGAAGCCCGGGCGTTTTCGTGTAGTTCGGCTGCCTGGCAGAAAGATTTAACCCAGCCATCGCTTGCGCCGCTTGTAATGCTTTACATCCCGGTAACTGCGCTTCTGCCCCACCCCTGTCAGGCCCAGGTAGAACTGTTTGACGTCCTCGTTGTTCTTGAGGGCCTCTGCAGTGCCGTCCAGGACCACCCGCCCGGTTTCCATGACGTATCCGTAAGAGGCCAGCTCCAATGCCACGGGCGCATTCTGCTCAACCAGGAGAATCCCCACTTTTTCTTCACGGTTGATTCGTCCGATAATTTCGGCGATTTCTTTTACCAGCAGGGGGGACAGCCCAAGCGAGGGCTCATCGAGCAGCACCACTTCGGGATGGCCCATCAAGGCTCTGCCGATAACCATCATTTGCTGCTCACCGCCGGAGCAATATCCGGCGATGCGGTTTTTAAGGTTTTTGAGCCGGGGAAAGTAGGAGTAAACCATGTCCAGATCCTCGGCCATCTGTTTTCTGGAACCTTTGTTAATCAGACCTCCGGCGCGGATATTTTCCTCCACTGTAAGGTGCTCGGCCATGTGACGCCCCTCGACTACTTGGAGAATGCCCATGGCTGCAATTTCTTCCGGATATTTGTTGTGGATCGGCTTGCCATTAAAATAGATTGCACCGTCTGTCACAGCGCCCTCTTCGGTTCGAAGAAGCCCGGATATTGCTTTCAGGGTAGTGCTTTTGCCGGCCCCGTTTGCTCCAAGCAGGCAAACAAGGCTGCCCTTGTCGAGGCTGAAATTTACTCCCTTGAGGACCAGTATAGTATTCAGGTATTTTACCTCGACGTTGTTAAGCTCCAGCATTGATCGTCGCTCCTTTTCCAAAACAGGGTGTAAGCCGCGGACTTTTCGGCCTTATGCTCCCGGGGCCGGAGCACGCTCCCTGTGCTCCG
>JAGYOT010000001.1 GCA_018399455.1 Desulfobacterales bacterium | reverse complement strand
AAAGCGATTTCGACCCAGCAATCGCGGAGAATCAAAACTGATTTCGAAAATCGAGTCTTCAAAGGAGTACGAGCGACGTCGTGCCATCAATCTGGCCGGCGAGCGGGTGGATGCACTGAGCAACGCGCTTGCAATGAAGCTTGTTGAGAGCGATCTAGTGGAGACCAGTAACAAAAACACACTACAGGAGCAGCTTGCCTACTGTCTGGAAAAACTGGTTCATGCCGATGATTTTGATATTGACTATCAGATTTCCCCGTTTCGCCATATCGTCTCAAATCCCCACGTTGTCAGTCTTTACGTAACCGCTTTCGTCATCGAGCAGTTGATCAGGCACAAGGATGTGGTGGATATCTACGGCTCAGACGAGGAAATCTATACCTGTATCCATCGGCAGGTGAGCAGGCATCTCGAATAGGCCAGATGCCTCCGCTTGTTCTGCCGACGCTGGTCAATGAGAGTTCAGGCGATCCCGCTGTATTTGTTCCGTTCTCCTATCACCGCCAAGCCTACCTGTTTGATATTGGCACAATAAGCAGATTATCACCCCGAAATTTATTGAAAATCACTCATGTCTTTGTCAGCCATACCCATATGGATCATTTTATCGGGTTTGACAATTTGCTTCGGGTTGTCCTGGGGCGGGATAAAATCCTTCATTTTTTTGGGCCGGAAGGGTTTATCGCCAACGTGGAAGGAAAGCTGTCCGGATATACCTGGAATCTGGTCGGCAATTACAGCAACGCCCTGGTCCTAAAAGTAACCGAAGTTACCGATATGTACGTGGTTCAACGCAGCCTCGCCTGCCATCTCCAATTCCGGGCCGTTTCCGAGGACACAAGACAAAACACCGCTTCACCTGTGATCCTGCATCAGGAGGCCAGCCACCGGGTCAATGCCGTCATTCTGGATCATGGGCTGCCCTGCCTTGGATTCTCGCTAAAAGAAAATTATCGCATCAACATTCGTAAGGATATGCTGATCGGCCTGGGTATTACCGCCGGCCCATGGCTCCAGCAATTCAAGCAGTCCATTTATGAAGGCCGCGATCCGGATGCCGTTATTTCGGTACCATCCCCGCAAATGAAATCCGGTAAAAAAACTTTTCGTTTCGGGGACCTGGCCGAACAACTGGCTGTCATCACCAGGGGACAGAAAATCAGCTATATTGCAGATGTCGCTTATACGCGGACAAATATTGAAAAAATCCTGCGCCTGGCCGGGGATTCAGACCATCTTTTTATAGAGGCGCCCTTTCTGGATGCTGATCGGAACCATGCAACAGAAAAAAAACATTTAACCGCCAGACAGGCAGGCCATATTGCCGGCCTTGTCAATGCAGGACGATTTACCCTGTTTCATTTTTCTCCACGATATGAGCAGACAGAAGCCGCCTTTTACGAGGAAGCCCGGGAAGCCTATGAAAAGGCCCTGAAAAGCAAAGGCGTCCTTTGTTAATCAGTCTTTCTCCAAAACATCAATAGCGCTCTGATGCATGATCAGCAATGCCAGTTTATGCATGGCCCGGCGTTTTTCCTCGGCCGTATGACCGGGGAAATTCCGATATGTCAGCACCACACCGGCAAGTGAGGCAAAGAATGCCTGAGTGTTCAAGCGCAGGTTCTCCGCGCCTTCAGTCTGCCTGAGGACATTGTCAAACATTTTGATAAAATATCGCTGAACACCGTTGAATTTTTTCAGGGCTTGAGGATTTAATTCCCCCCGGATCATAAAATGGCACATCATCTGAAATGTGGCCTCATTATCGATCAGGTAATCCACGACAGCAATGGCAAGGCCCTCGATATTCTCTCCTTCTTCAACCCGTTTGTAAAGCCGTCGCTCGATATTATTGATGTCCTGCAACAGGGCTTCAACAAACAAATCATCCCGGCTGGGGAAGTAGCGGTAGATGGAGGCGGCAGAAACACCTGCCTTAACGGCAATATCGCGCATACCGATATCGTGGAATGATTTTTCCTCAAACAGTTCCATGGCGGCCCTGATGATGAGCTGTTTGCGTACTTCTCGTTCATCCTCACGCAATTGTTTAAATGTTGATTTATCCGATGCCATTATAATTTTACCTCCAGACGGATTTAAGCAAAACGCAACTCACTCGGTTTTTACAAATGCATCAAACTGATATATGTTAAATTTTTAATAATAACAGAAATCACCTGATTTTTAAAATTTTTATCATAGTTTTGATTGATAAACAATGTTTTTCTTTGCTGCATAAAAAATTTATCCGAAACAGACGTATTGGTTCGTAAAAATAAATCAATATAGGTGTTTCGCCGCAAAGCCCCCTCTATCGTTATCGCTTTTTATTGAAATCCGCCAGCGCCTGATAAAGAGCGCCTACGGCAAGCTCCGCACAATGGTGGTGGTTTTCCGGCAGGGTCTCCAGATACTCAACGACCATCTCCGGGGTAATCGCCCATGCTTCATCCACATTCATATCCTCAGCCATACGGATAACCGTATTGGCACAGGCGTTGGTATTGATACAGCCATCCACCTGATAGAGTATGGAATCAATTCTGTTGCCGGCGGCACTCAAGTACATTTCAACGGTATCCCCGCAGTCGCCCGTCCGACTGCCGTAGCCGTCCGGATGCGCCAGCCGGCCCTGATTGTCGTATCGAAAGGCCATCTCCAGATACCGTAAGGAATGCGCCTGCCAAAAATTAAAATTTTCTTCACTCATCGATGCTGGGTGTTCTTTCCAAATGAAAATATCTGCCTGCGCTAAGCAATCAGATCAGGTTATCGTCAAATAAAAAATAAAAATAAATCCTTTTTCCGATCCTGTCTACTTTAAATATCGGAAAACGAATCAGCTCTGGGTGACACGCAGGACTTCCTCAATGGTGGTAACGCCCTGAAGGACTTTATCGATCCCGTCCTGATAAAGCGTTGTCATCCCCTGCCGCAAAGATTCGTTCTTGACCTGATGGGCATCATGGGTTTTTAGTATCAGGCTCTGCAGATCCGGTTTCATTTCCATAATCTCATAAATGCCCACCCGGCCTTTGTAGCCGCTGTTAAAACATTTGGAACAACCCCCTGCCCGGTAAAGAACCAGCCCCCGGGCCTGCTCCGGCGTGAGTTCCAGTTGCTGGATAGTGGCTTCATCAGGCCTATACGGCTCTTTGCATTCTTTGCAGAGCACCCTTACCAAACGCTGGGCAATGACAGCAATCAAGGAGGAGGAGATCAGAAAAGGTTCCACCCCGATGTCAACCAGCCGGGTAATGGCACTGGCAGAATCGTTCGTGTGCAGCGTGGAGAAGACCAAATGACCGGTGAGCGCGGATTGAACGCCTATCTCCGCAGTCTCCAGGTCCCGCATCTCACCGATCAGAATCACATCAGGGTCCTGCCGGACAATGGAGCGAAGACCGCGGGCAAAGGTCAGACCGATTTTCGGATTGACCTGGATCTGACCGACGCCCTTCAACTGGTACTCAACCGGATCCTCAATGGTGATAATGTTAATATCCTGAGAGTTAATCCGCGATAGAACCGCGTATAAAGTGGTTGATTTCCCGCTCCCCGTCGGGCCGGTGACCAGAATGATCCCGTGGGAGAAGCGGATCATGTTCCGGACCTGATCCAGTTTCTCCTTGGAAAGCCCGAGCTCCGGGAGTTCAAGCAATGAACCGGACTTGTTGAGCAGTCGCAGAACGATACGCTCGCCATGGGTAATGGGGATGGTGGAGACCCGAATGTCAATGTCCTGATCTCCTATCTTAACCTCAAACCGGCCGTCCTGGGGGAGCCGTTTTTCCGCGATATTCATCTTGGACATGACCTTGATCCTTGAAATCAGTGCAGCCTGCATCCATTTGGGGGGGGAGAGAAAGTCATAGAGGACCCCGTCGATCCGGTAGCGAATCTTGAAAATGTTCTGATAAGGCTCGATATGAATATCGCTGGCCCCCATTTTTACTGACTGGGAAATGATATGATTGACCAGCTTGATAATCGGGGCATCTGAGGTGTCATCCAGAAGATCCGCCGTTTCTTCGATCTCACTAATGATCTCAGCCCCGTTCTCCTCCATGTCAGCCACCAGTTGCTGGGCCGTATCCCGGCTGCTGTCATAGGCCATGTTGATCAGCGACAGGATCACATCCTTTTTTGTCAGTACCAGCTGATAATGGTCCAGTTCCAGTAGCCTGACCAGGTCGTCGAGGGGCTGAAAAGAGGTCGGATCATTGATTGCGATCACCGTCGTCTGACTTTGGGCGGAGCTTTCCGTGCCGGTCTCGGAGCAGACTACCCCGGTGATCGGGTGCTGGCATTCAAGGGGGATCATAATATACTTTTTTAAAAACTGGATGGAAACCTTTCGGGCAAACTCCATATTGAATTCATCCACCGGCAGACCGGGAATGAACGGAATATCATAAAGCTTGCCGTAGGCCTCCAGAAGCTGGGACTCAGAGACAATCTGTTTTCTGATCAACAGCTCCGTCGTATCCGTGCCCGGCTCGGCTTGCAGTTCCTCAATGGATTCCGCGGGAACGTCGTATTCCTTGTGCAGTATTTCAGCTAAACGTTGGCCGATCATAACCTTTAATTTTCGACTCCTGCCATTTATTCAATATCCCTTTCCTCTTTTAGCTCCTCCAGGTAAAAGGGGCTTTGCTTGCCTTCATAGAGTTTAATCTTCCCGGCTTCAACTTTATCCCTGATATGATCCCGTTTTTCCCCGGAAACCGCTTTCGCTTCTTCTGCGCTGTGCACCACGCGGGGCGTGAGAAAGACAAAGAGATTGGTCTCATCATTGGATTTGCCCATGGACTTGAACAGCCAGCCGACGACCGGAATACTGCCCAGGCAGGGCATTCGGTACTGGGTTGAAGAAAGACTTTCGTCAATCAACCCGCCCAGTACCACGGTATTCTTATCATCGACCATCACGGTGGTTTCGATGGTGCGCTTCAGGGTGGTCGGCTGAAACATATCGGTGGTGGTTTCCAGCTTGGTTACCTCCTGTATGATTTCAAGACGGATCTGTCGGTCTTTGTTGATCTGGGGCGTAATTTCCAGGCTGATCCCGACATCCTTGTATTCATAATTGCTGTAATTGGTATCGCCGGTCGCCGCCTTGGTAAGATAAGGCACATTTTTACCCACGGTGATTTTTGCCGACTCATTATCGGTGGTCAGAAGCTGTGGGGTTGACAGGATGTTAACGTCTTTATCCTTTTTGTAGAGCTGAACAACGGCCTGGATGGTGGGTATCGACAGATCGCCCACTTCTACGGATTCACCGAATACGCCCAGTGAAAATCCCGGAGGCAGGGCGGACGCCGCCGATGTCGTGCCGGTTGAGGATGCAATTGACGAGAGATAACCGGAATCGCCGCCAAGTGCAGCACCGCCTGAGAAACCGCCGCCGTAAACACCGCTTTTGTCCTGATAGCTGCCCTCTCCGCCGATGATCCATTCGGCGCCCAGATTTAAAGATTTTTCTTTATTGATTTCCATGATCAGGCACTCGATATAGACCATGGAACGTTTGATATCCAGTTTTTCAATAATATCCTCCAAAACCCGATAATCATCCTTCTCCGCCCGGATCACCAGGCTGTTGGTCGTCTTGTCTGCAGTTATCTGGACGTCTTCGGACACAATGGGAGCCACCTTTTTGCCCGGTTCACTCCCCTGGCCGCCCTTGGCGGGAATCTCCTGCAGTACCTGGGCCAGCTCTTCGGCTTTTGCATGCTGAAGATACGTCACGTGAATCTTTTCTTTGCCCGGCGGCATCTTTTTGTCCAGCATTTGAATCAAACTTTTGATTCTCTTGGTGTCGGTCTCGCTTGCCATGGACACAATAATATTGGTGCGCTGGTCAGCCACCAGCTTAAGACTCCGGGTCTGCGGGCTTTTCTGCCCTCGCCCTTCATTAAACACCGACTCCAGAAGACTCACCATCTCCTGCGCATCTGCATGATCCACCGGAATGACGGTTATCTCCTTGCCAATGCCGGTGACATCAATGGCGTTGATGATGCGCATCAATCGGGTAATATTGGAATAAATATCTGTAATAATTAGCATATTTGTCGGTTCATAGGCCAAAACCACACTGCTTTTTGACACCAGCGGCGCACAAAGCTGTTTGACCTCGTTAGGATCCGCATATTGGAGATGCACCAGCTGGGTGACGATTTTGTCTTCGGGCGAATCCATCTCTTCCTTCAAGCGCGTCTCAATATTCATCGTCCGTGCATAGGGAGAGGGAATGATTTTTGTCACCTTGCCGGCGTCTACGGTTGTATACCCATGGACATCCAGGACAGACTCAAAAACCCTGTAAGCCTCTTCCACCGAAATCTTGGTGGGGGAAATAACTGTGACATTGCCTTTAACGCGTTGGTCTATCACAAAATTGGTACCGGTTAACTCGCTGATAAATTTAATAAAAACTTCGATATCCACGTCATTGAAATCAATGGAGACGTATCTGCCGGAAGAAGCCGGGGTTGTGCTTTCCTGCGCAAAGGGCCCGGCTCCACCCGTGAAACACAATAAAACTCCGATCAAACCCACAACCACCGCCGATTTCAGCAAACTCTGCATAACTGCTGCCTATTTTTATTGTTGATTTACTGGAGATTTGATTAATGTATCTGGTACGATATATTTTTTGTTTCTCCCCGCCTTTCAATTTCAAGCTGCACGGAAGCGGAGTCTTTCAACCCGTTATAGAGTTCCATGGCATCATCTACGCTTTTTATTTCCTTGCCGTTGACCCCCCTTACAATATCCCCGCTCTTGAGGCCCAGATCAGTAAAAAAGGAATTCTGGCGGATGTGCGTTAAAAGCAGGCCGTTGGGCTTGCCGTTTCTGAAATAGGGGCGTACCTTGGCCTGCTCCATGAGCCTGTTGATATTGTTTAAGACGGAGTTGATTTCAGTTCTGTCCAGTTCAATATTCTCACCTGCGGCCTCAACGCTTGCGAACGCATCCGGCCGGGTTGAGGCCGCACGGCCGACCTGTCCTTTTTCCTCTTCCATCGTAAGGATCTCATCTTTTCCATTGGCGCGAAGCACCACCTTTTTGCGCAGAATCATTTTGATGGTCGCGCCCTGAATGGTATCCCCTTTTCGGTAAAGGGCCTGCTCCCGCTTGGTTTTGTCTTCGATCACCGCATAGGCCTTCTCCTGACTGCCGGTCACCGTTCCCCAGAGTTTTAAATTAAGCTGGGTCTCCTGAAGTTTTTCGACCTCGATGCGCTCCTCGGCCGGTCTTTCCTCCCGGGCTGCATCCGTGGTCTTAAACAGATCCCGTTCGTATATGCCCTGATAAACGGAATAGTCTTTCCTGAAGCGCGTGCTGTCGCTTTTTGCAATGTTGCCGTCAACAGCCGCCACGCCACCGGCTTCCGGCGCAACATCCGCAGCACCGGGCAAAAATTCAGAAACCCCTATTTTATAAAACAGATCAACCGCAAAGTAAGCGGCAAGGGTTATCAACCCGATATTCAGGAGTACAAAAAGTCGTTTGATCATGCCTTTAAAAACACTTACCTAAGAGAAAAACTAGGCCGCCCGATGCTGCCTGTTACCCGGAAAGGAATGCCTTTTTCAAGGAAATCAACCCCGGACAATAACTGCGACGGCAACGTTTTGCTCAGTTTTTTTACAAAAGAGGAATGCGGCTTAATGATACCGATAATCTGCAGCCGGCTCTGAGACAGCGGTTGTCTTAAACTGATCCGTCCATTGGCACTTCCGGTCACCTGGCTCCCATTGATCCTGATTTCTTTGACGTCAGCCTGCCGGCCCTTTAATTCCAGAACGGCTGAGACAGTGCCCACCGTAAGGTCTCTCAGTCCGAAGACAGGGGAACCCAGTTCAACCCGGCATTCCTTGATCGTGACCTCGGCATTTCCCTCCCCGAAATCACCGGAGCCCGCGGCGTACCGGATGTGACCGTCAGCGATGCCAAACAACTGATGAGGCTTAAGTTCAGACAAGGCCTCAATCTTCTCGACACGGATTTCCTGAAAGTTCATATCGGTCAAATAATTCGGCGGCGCCTGGCTTTCAAGGGCTGCACGGCCTTTCAGGGTCCCCTCGTATGCCGCCCCTTTTATATGAAAAACTCTGGTTCCTGAAAACAGACTTAGATATTTGGGGGTGATCCTTAATTCAGGTGAAACGAAAACCGGCCGCTTCCTGAACAAAACTTCCAGGTTTGTGAGGGTCAGACCCGGCGGCAGGCTCAGGGCCACATCATCCATCCGCATGGAGACATCCGGGCCAAGACTTGCCGCTTGACTGACAAGGTGTTCTCTGATTTTCCCCGAGGGAAAAAGGACATAGAGAAACACCGTCAAAGCAGCGCATGCATATAAAATATAGGCAATCCGTTTTTTCATATCAAAATTTCAGGTTCCCAGTTCAAAAATCTTAAGTCGGATCGCATTGGCAATACCGTATCCTATGGATTCAGGTCTCAACCGTCTCCACCTGAAGCACGACATCAAGAAGGCTCTCTTCGCCGCCTTTCCGGGAAATGGACAAACGGTTTATGATTACCATATTCTCCGAGGTTTCAACATGATAAAGATAACGGACAAGACTTCTTAAGGAAATGTCCTGAAGCTTCATTTCAACACGAGTCAGGTTCATTCCTGTCTCCTCGTTGACTGTAGTGGAAGGCTTCATGTAGCTCACATGCTTTTTGATTCCCGTCTTTCCGGCCAGTTGATCCAGAAAGGAAAACAGAGCAAAATTGTCGGGCCGTTTCTTGAACTGATTCATGGATGCAGCCATTTGATTCTGCATTCCCTGGTATTCCCGCTGCAGCTGTCGCATCTCGGAAAGAGCCCGGCCCTTGGCCGCCAATTGATCGCGAAGCAACTCCTGCTTGTCAAAAACCGGGACGACAATCAGCTGAACCAGTATGAAAACCGCGATAAAACCCCCCGCCCCATATACAGCGAGCTTTTCGCGGCGGTTCAAATTAAGATTCATCATTTGTTTTCATCACGTTGTTCATTCTCTTCCCGGATTCTCAGCCCTCTGCTGAAATCTCCAGCTTAAGCTTAAACTTCACCCGGTTGGCGGCTTTGTCCATATTTGCCGAGCTGATTGTAATTGCTTTAAAATACCGGGAGTTTGCCAAGGCCCCCTTGATATCATCCACCGTATTGTAAGTATCTGTATCCCCGGAGAGCAGCACCTGCCCTTCCCCGCGGACAAACCGGGTAATCACCACATCTGCTTCGGGCCTGATAAGCCGGCTCAGATCATTCAGAATCTCAACATTTAAGACCCCGTTGTCCCGCATACCGGCAAAACGGTCTTTTCCTCCGGCCTCCTTGACCCTGATCTTCATCTGCTGCAGCGGATCCACGATTCTCGACACCTCCGGGAAGGTGGACCGGAAAATGGATGTGATTTGTCGATCTCTCTGCTCGAGTTCATGTTTGAGCTGCCGGATCTCGACAACCAAACCGCTTATTGCGATAATCAGTACAACTACGCCAATGGCAAGGGTTTTGATAATATCTGACCGATAGGCTTCCCAGTACCGGAATAAGGCGTGGCGCTGCTGAAAAAAATTAAGGGAGGCAATTGCCCGTAAATCCACCTCGGCCAGGCACAGGGGATTGTTTGGGACCTCGACGCCTGCAGCTTCCGCGGGCACCTGAAACTTGAGCCGGGTTTGATCCTTCATTGCAAGTAATTCCACGGGCGTGTCAACAAGGGGTTGAAACGCTTCGCGGACAGTTTCAAGGCAGAGCCCTTCCCCTGACAGGAAGACCCGCTCCGGTTCAAACTCAAACCCGTAAATGGTCTCAAATGCCACCAACAGTCGCCGGATATGCGTATTTAATGAACGGATCTTCAGTTCCTGGGAGACCGATCCCGTATAAACCGATCGCACCAAATAGACGGATCCGGCAGAAACGGCAAAAATGGTGATGGTTGAGGGGTCAAAGTCAATATAAAAAAAGGTTTCTTCCTCCCGCTGACTGGCAAGGCAAAGCGCCACCGGAAATCCCCCCGGCAGGACAAGCTTCGGGTTCAGGCGAAAGGCGGAAAGCGCCTCAAAAATGGGTTGAAGTTGGCTCTTTGCAACAGCGGCCGCAATCAGGTCCGAGCCGTCCGTTTCCCGTACGACCTGAAAATCAAGAATCACTTCTTCCAAAGGAAACGGAAGCAGGGGCTCCACCTCAAAGGGCAAGACCTGCCGGATCTTGCGCCTGTCCCTGAACGGCAGCTTCAGGTTCCGGAAAGAAGCCAGAGCCGGCGGAAACGTCACCAGACAGACCGCCCCCCGGGTATCCAGGTGATCCTTGATTGAAGAAATTGCAGCATGCCATGGATTGGTCATATTTTCAGACGGTTCTATAGGAACATGAATATGACCTGCGATCTCGATACCCTTTAAACCGCTTTTGATCAGCAGAGCGGAAACGGCTTGCTCCCGGATATCCAGACAGAGATAGATTCGACTCATGACAAAACTGAATGCCCTAAAAATGTTCAATAAACCTTGTTTTATAATATATCCGGCAGGATTTTGGCGCCTATCTTAATCGGCCGCCGCTTCCGTGTCAAACCCAATTTATACGCTTAATCCCAAACCCATCTCAGTACACGGCATGTCCACTTCCCGGTCTCGCTCTCCTGTTCCCGCTTAACCACCACATGGGCGGCCAGAGACAAATCGTTTAGTTCAGCCTTACAGTCAATCCGGAAAATATCGCTCTGCGTGGTAAGGATGTCGGGATCAATCTCCACATCGCTTAAACCCGGCACCTGCTGGTACCATTGGGCATCAAATAAATCATGAATATATTCCCCGCCCTCCTGTTCTTCGCGCCAGGCAACAATTTCCGGTGCCAGAAATTCATGTCCGATCGGCAAAAGCCCGGCAATAACCGGCATCTCTGCAGTATTGAGGTTGATTTTTCCCGGGTAGGTGAACCCGTTGCTGACCTCTTTCAGGCCAAAGACGGTCAGATAACGGGAAATCCCCGGGATGCCCGGCTTTGAACTATAAAAAAGATCCCCGGTGATTCCTTTGATCCGCAGCAGTTCATTAATATGGCGGACAGGGCCGTTCCGGCAGCTGTAAGAAGGAGAAAGATCCATGTAGTACGGGTCTTCCGCGCCGCTCAGGCCGGTTATGGAGTCATCGTCCTCGCTGTCCAGCCAGTCCTTGACCGGATTAATAATGGCTGCCGGTTCGATCGGCTCGCTGAAAAGGGGCCCGGCCATCTCTTCCTGTCGGGTGAGAATAAGCTCAATAAACCGGCCCCACAATTTCTGTTGAGTTTCGTTGAACTCCCTGCCCTCCGGAAAAGCAACCAGTGCATTGATCTGAATACGGGCCATTTCATCGCTTATCCGGACCGTCAGGCCGCCGTCCGGAAACGGCAGCTCCGCAAGGTAGGCTTCAATCTTTTCGGGATGGGCCCAGTCCTCCTGGATGGAATCGGCTTCGGTATCCTGTTTATCCCGCACCAGTATCTCCCCGGCAACGGTTACTCCGGAACGGATCATATGAATGAGGGTGGTTCGATCCCGAAAAACAGCGGAATCGGTAACCGCTCCCCGGACCTGCCGGTTCAGCTCAAGGGATACCGTTACCAGGACCGTAATGATCGTAAGCGTTACAACCAAAGCAATTCCCCGGTTGTCTTTCCCTGCTGAAATGCCCATCAGGGACCTCTCCTTTCGGAGTCAAGCTCTTCACGATACACCGGCAGTGTTACGGTGGTGTGAAATGCATGTGACGTTTTGCCGTCCGAAACTTCCAGCTTTATCCCAACCGCCCGGGGCGTGGCATAATTGCCCATATTCGCCTCTGAATCCCATTCCTCCCGGGTTTCACCCGCTGCATCGAAAAAAGTCAGGTTAAACGCCCGTACCCCTTTGCAGATAACGGGATCCGGAAGTTCGTCGGCCGGGAAGGATTCAATCTCATATGGAAACGAGGTGTCCGAGCGGTGTAGGACATATTCTTCCTCGGGTTCATACCGGCGCTCCACGTAATACTCGATTTCGGCAAGACCTGTAGCCTGGTCTCCGGCCATGGGCAAATGGGCGTCAGCGGCAAAGCGAAGACGGGAAAAGGTCTCCGAGCCAACGCCTTCCTCTGAACCCGTGAACCGATAAGGATTTTCAGGGTCATCAAAATCAGGGGGCTCATATTGGGGCGGCAAATCAATATAGAGGGCCATAAGATCGCTTGCCATGCGGTTCAGGCAGTTGCGCGCCATTTCATAAATGCCGCGGCCCTGCTCAATGGCCTCATTTCGGCTTATCACCGCATTAAATGAAGCGTATATCGTGGTCATTACAATAGCAAAAATAAAAATCGCCACCAGGATTTCAAGCAGGGTGAAACCAAGCTGGTCAGATAAAACAAAGGGCTTCTGCCTGAAGCCACCCCTCAATGCTCGTCTACAGGCGGTCACTGTCATCCGGCAAATACTCCCGAACGGTATACGCATACCCGTCTTCCTGATAGGTCACGGTCACATCCACCTG
The DNA here is from genome assembly GCA_018399455.1 of Desulfobacterales bacterium. Lineage (GTDB taxonomy): Bacteria > Desulfobacterota > Desulfobacteria > Desulfobacterales > Desulfosalsimonadaceae > M55B175. Next base: position 7,562 of record JAGYOT010000001.1, on the reverse strand, counting down.
CTTGAATTTCATTTCCCTGTCCTCAGGCGTAACCAGGGTAATGGTATCAACCGCTGCCTGCCATTTGTAGCCCTGATAATCCTCTCCGAAATCCCCGTTCCGGCTTAAATCAACAGCTTCCGGATCAATCCGGATTTCAGCCATTTTGGCCGTTGCCAGCTGGGGGGCGATGGAATAGAACCGAAAGGCTTCGTTCATGGAAATGGTCTGGCCCTGCATCCGAAGTACGGAGACCAGAACGATTGCGATAACGGCAAGGGCGACCATGACTTCAAGAAGGGTAAAACCGGAAGACCGCCGCCGGAGGTTTATACGGTCAAAACTCGATATATCCATCATGTATGTGCAACAACGGCAAAAACGGCTTGATTTCGTAAGTGATCCGGTCTGCGTGATCATCCGCAAGGTGAATCATGACCTGATCCGAATAGCCCTTTGGATAAAAGCGGATGGTCGCGATCCCGGTGCTGATCGGGACCTTTCCGGGAAACAGCACGTCAAGCAGGCGGAACCCGTCGGGAAGTTTGAATTCCTCACCCTTTGCAGCTTCAAGCAATTTAAGCTTCCCGCCTGCCTCAGACCCGGTCTCCCTGCTGTCGTTTCCCTCAAGTGCTTTCATTTTTCCGGACATGGGACCGAAGACCGGACCGGATAATGGATCTGCTGGTTGGTCGGTTGTTTGGAAATCAACAGCTGTCCAGAGTTTGTGATTATCCAGGTCAACCTGAAGCAACAAAGGAATCTGCTGACGAACGGCTTTATTTTTGAGCGCCTTTACGGTAAGCAGCATCCATTTCGATACTTTCCGGGAATCCGATTCCAGCAGACTGGTGTTTAATCGGGGAATGGCAAAAAACATCATCACGCTGATCAGCGTAATAACAACAATCAGTTCGATAAGGGTAAACCCCCGGGACGGCTCTCTCGTTTGGTTTCCGAAAATAATGACAGGAATCCGCGAAATACCATAAAAAATCAGCAAAACCCCGGCAAAGACCTCATTCCAGTTCCCAGCTTTTAATATCTTTATTTTCGCCTTCGCCGCCTGATTCTCCATCTGCACCGTAGGAAACAATATCGTAGTCGCCATGGCTGCCGGGACTTAAATAGATGTATTCATTACCCCAGGGATCTTTGGGAATTGTGCTCTTTTCAACATAGCCGCCCTCGCGCCAGTTTTTTGGAATTTTTCCGCTCTCCGGAGGGCTGACCAGGGCCTCCAATCCCTGTTCGGTCGTGGGATACATTCCATTATCCAGTTTATATAGCTTCAAGGCGGTTTCCAGGCCCTGGATATCCACCCGGGCTTTCACCTGGCGGGCCTGCTCTTCGCGGCCCACCAGCTTGGGAGCCACATACACGGCCAGAATGCTCAAAATGACAATGACCACCATCAGTTCAATCAGAGTAAACCCGTGACGGTTTCGTGCCCGGAGCCTTATGATGCCGGGTCCGCTGTTTTTTTCTTTTGATTTCATAAGTTCCTGGTTTAGGCTATAAATAGTGTTTCAGCAGGTAGAAAGGTGTCTTCTTCGCTGCCAAGTTGCGTTTTTGGTAAGTCAGTTTCTATCGAAAAAACCGGGCTTATTCAAGCCTTTTTCTGGCCAGCCGGCCTTTGGAAGCGACGTTTAAGTAAAAAAACAATATAAGCAAAAGGATCTGCCATGTCAAAGCAAAATCAAGCATCATTGCTGGATCACCCGGATGTTGCCAGATACCTCTTCCACCCCAGGAAAGACCCGGGAGGCAGGCTCCCCCCCGGCGCGCTGGAGCTGTGGACCCCGGTGGAGAAGGAAGATATTTCCATAAATACAAGGCTTTTTCTGAGCGATGCCCAAAAACCGCACATCCTTTTCTTTCACGGAAACGGTGAAATCGCCAGTGACTATGATGAGATCGGTCCGGTATACAACAGCTTTGGAGCAAACCTTCTGGTCACGGACTACCGGGGCTACGGCAAAAGCAACGGTTTCCCCGGAGCGTCAGCCATGCTGGCGGACGCCCATGCCGTATTTTCCCATGTCTGTCGGTGGATAAAGGAAAACGAGCGTGCCGGAGCCTTATGGATTATGGGCCGGTCGCTGGGAAGCGCACCCGCACTTGAGCTGGCCAGCTGCTATCCGGAAACCTGTCAGGGGCTGATTATTGAAAGCGGGTTTGCTTATACCCTGGATCTGCTCTCCCGTATCGGTATCAATACCCGGCTCTTTCAGCAGGACCCTGCCACGGATCGAATCAATATCGAGAAAATCAGGAGATATGCCGGTCCGACCCTGATCATTCATGCGGAGCAGGATGCCATTATTCCGGTCGCTCACGCCCGGGCCCTTTATGATCAGTCTGCTGCGGCGATAAAAAAAATCCATATCATTGCCGGCGCGGACCATAACACCATTTTTTACATTGCGGGACAGAGCTACTTCTCTCTTATCCGGGACTTTATCAATCAGGCGTCCGCCACCGCCCGTACATAAAAGCGACAGGTCATATCCTGGCTTCCCGCAAAGCCCAGTTCAGTATCCACATACCAGGCGGCGGTGTAAGACTTTTTATCAATACTCCAAAGCCGGTTTCGGCGGCTGTCGAAAATTGATGGCTGACAGTAGTCACCCAATACGGTTTTGGGATAAATCAGGGTGAGCAGTTCATGGATGGTAGGCAGTCGCCAGATACATATTCCCGCAAATCCGTCCCGGTTAAGTTTTTTTATGAATTGCCGCGCAGCCGGCCAGTCCATCGGATAAGGGCTTCCGCTCTGCTGCCAGATTATGCCATGGCAAATATCCTTAACCGTTTCGGCTGCCTCCGCTTCATACCGGGACAAAACGTTCCGGTTTGGACGGTACCATTCATCCAGGCCGAAAAAAGGGCGCGCTTTGGCCATTGATACTTTTTCCGGATTTTTCCGAAGTGTGCTTTGACCACTTCGGCCATTTTCACGGGGCTCGGGCATCGTCCACCGGCAAGCCCGCTCAAGCGTTTCCCGCCATTGTTGATATGCCTCATGCACTGCCCTGCGCATGGCCTCACAGCTCTGGTAGCGCTTATCCGCATCCCGTTGGATCCCAGTAAGAAGCGTCTCATCCCAGACAGTGCCCAAAAGGGGATTTAATACAGAGGGCGGTTTCGGTGCCCCGGACTCCGGCGGAAGCTCCCCGGTCAGCATCCGCCACAGCATAACCCCTGCGCTAAACAGATCAGCACGTTCATCAACTGCTTCCGGGCGCTCTTCCTGCTCTGGAGCGGCATAAAACGGCGTCCCGATTTTAAAGGTTTCCGGTAATGCCCTGATTTCGCCTCTTAGCCGAGACAGGCCCAGATCGATGATTTTGACCCTGTCATCATCGGTTAAAAGAGTGTTGTAGGGCTTTATATCGCGATGAATGATGCCGGCATAGTGGAGCCGGGCCAGGCCTTCCAGGGTTTGTTCAATGTATTGGATCGCACGGCCCGGGGTCAGGCGCCGGGTCCTTTTTTCGGTTTCATAAGTTTCCCCGATCAGGCTGCCGATGTTCATGCACAAATATTCCATGGCAAAAAACGGACGGCGCAAGGCATCATAATCAAAATCCAGGAGCGAGGCCACGTGTGGATGGTGAATGCCGGCAAGAATGGAGGCTTCCGTATGGAAAAGCACTTCGATACGATCGCGACCCAGAAGCCTTTCCATATGCTCATGCGGATTCAAGCATTTGAGTGCGACAATTTTGTTTACAACCGACAATTCAGCTTTAAAAACCCTCCCCATGCCGCCTTTGCCAAGCAGACCCGTCACCCGGTATCGACCGATTGTTTTCATCGCCCGCAGCTCCTGTCTGTTCGTTGCATTTCAGGAAGAGATGTGATAAAAACCCTTATGTTTGGAAGCCATGCCCAGGACTTAATGTTAAACATTAACGATACTGCTTAATTATTTTAATTTTATATATAATAACGAATACGATCTTCCATGATCTTCAAAGATTCCATAACCCGGCCGCCGGTGGAAATAATCGGGATTTCAGCAACAGACCGATCCGCCCTCAAAGATAAATTAAAAAAGATTTGTTGCACTGAACACCGCGGCTTTGTTCTAACCCGGCAGGAAGGCCCGTGTGCGAATAACGGCTTCTCGCACCACGACGCCTGCCGACTGCTGATGGTGATAGAACCGGGCACGGACATCAGATCAGATCTGGCTCATATTGTATCTTACCTGGAATCACGGCCGAAAGTCAACTGGCGGGAGAAAAACATTTTTTTCGGAGAAAACCAAGAGAAAATTCCAATCGGTTTTGTCTTTCCGGGTCAGGGAAGTCAGTACGTGCATATGGGCGCGGATCTGTGCAACTGCCATCCGGAGTTCCGTGACATTGTAAGGCAGGCAGAAATCTATCTAAGCGATGGCATCTCCTTTTCATCTCTTCTTTTTCCATCATCGGTACCAAACCGTGAAGAGCAAAAACGTCTGGCTGAAAAACTTCAGCGGACGGATGTGGCTCAGCCTGCTATCGGCGCGATAAGCCTTGTGATGCTGGACCTGCTGGCCCGGTTTTCTGTTTTCCCGGATGCGGTATGCGGGCACAGTTTTGGTGAGCTGACGGCCCTTCATGCAGCCGGCAGACTGGATCGGGAAGATTTTTTTGCCCTTTCCGCAGCCAGGGGAAAATATATGGCCGAGGCCGGCAAAAAGGGCGATGCCGGCCGAATGATGGCGGTTAAGGCGCCCATCGAAACCATTCCGGCATTGATTGCCGAACACGGACTGGACCTTATTCTGGCCAATAGAAACAGTCCGGATCAGGGGATACTTTCCGGCCCCACGGCAGATATTGAGACAATGCAGAATATCTGTCGGAAAAACCATATTCTGGCACTTCTGCTTCCGGTGTCCGCTGCATTTCACAGCCGTCTGGTCGAGTCTGCAGCCCGTCCGTTCAGGGCTTTTCTGAACCGGGTTTCATTTAAGCCCTCCCATGTTCCGGTTTATTCAAACACCACGGGCCGTCCCTACCCCCCGGACGAGGAATCCGCCCGTCAGCTGCTGAGCCGCCATCTGCTGAATCCGATCAATTTTATCGACGATATCGAAGCGATGTTTCATGACGGCGTGGGTATCTTTGTCGAAGTGGGTCCTAGGGCGGTCTTAACCGGTCTGATCCGCTCCATTCTCAAAGACAGGGAACCGATCACCGCAGCTATCGACAGCTCCGCTGGCAAACACCCGGCCCTGACGGATCTGGCCTATGTCCTGTGCCAGATCGCTGCAGCAGGTCATTTTGTCGATTTCTCCCAATGGCCGGATCATACTGGAAAGCTTTGATCTGTTTTGATATATTAGCGGACACGCTGGCAAAGCACCATAGCCATTCTGCCAGCCGGGCGTTTTGTTTGTTCTGATCAATTGATGAATCAGTCGGGGATGAATCAGTTGGCCGGCCCGGCATCCATATGTCCGCCATTGGTCCGGCTTTCATCCGGAGTTTTGCAGCCGGGCTTTATTCGACGGTGCAGGCGTTTCGCCTGCTGGCAAAACGCCTCCAGCTTGGCGTTGATCAGCTGGGGAAAAGGTGAGCCATCGCTTTCAATCGCCAGAAAGGGCAAATCATCAAAATCGGAAAGAACGGAGGTGACCTTTCCGTCCGCGGAAACGGAACGGAGCTTGTTTTCCCTGTGCATGATCTCGCTTAATAAGGATTCGGAAAGCCGGTTGGGCATGCACCCGAAGGGGCCGATCGCAATCACGCCGCAGACCTCGCTGGCGATTTCCTTAAGCGCGCTACCCACGGTCAGGATTGCCTCTCCGCCCAGTTTATCCGAAATATAGGGGCTGGCGTGCTGAATTACCGAATTCAGATTCCCCGGGTGCGCATCAACCAGGCCGGATGCTGAGAAAACTTCGGTCAGCCGATTCTCATAGTGATTCATGAATTTCTGCCTGAGATAAAACTTGAGCTTCTCTCCCATAGACATGGACGGCCAGTTGCCGTCTATCCCTACCATGTAATCCGAATATCGGATCCATTCGGATACGGGCGAGCAGATTACCGCAAACCCGCTTTCCGCCAGCCGCTCGGTCAGGTATTGCCGGGAAAGGGCATCGCGCCGGACGAAAATCTCACCGGTCAATAAGATACGGGGCACCTCATCTGCCGGCCGGTAGGTCGGTATAGCCGAGAACTGCTTCACGCTGTAATCCAGCTGGCGGAGCAAATCATCGAATTTGCCTTTTTCAAGGGCGTTTCGTATTGTGCGCCATTCGTTTTCAAAAACCTTTATCGCGCTTTGGGTATCCTTTGCATCTGCCAATAACATGGAGCGAAGGTCTTCCATGATATCCGAGACTACAATGGCCCACCACGCTTTGTAATAATTGAAGCCGTTTCCCAGGCCGAAATAACTGTTGTCCGAGGTCAGCGTAAAAATTGCCACATCAGAAAGCTGCAGGCGCTCTATCAGATCCCGCATGAAGACATTGTACTGACCAAAGCGGCAGGGGCCTGATGCTGAGGGCATAAAATAGACCAGCACCTCATCGGGCCCCTTTTTGTTTTGAATATAATTGAGCAGAGTGCCAGTGGTAAGAATCAGAGGGAGGCATTCCTTGCAGGACGTATTGGCCCTTCCCAGCTTTAACACAGCCTCGTCAGCCGGGGGATGGGGAGCTACATGATAGCCTGCATCACTGAACACTGCGGAAATCGCTTCGGTGGAAATCCGTCCCATCGAGGGAATCAGAAACGTCACCCGTGGATCGGTCATCGGCAGAGTCTCCCCGCAAGATGTCATGACCCGGGCTTCCCCGTCCTGCATATAAGCTTTGGCCGGCCTGAAATCACCGGTTTTTGAGATAAACTGCTGCCTGCTGAGGAGCTGCCTGTACTGGGCAACAATATCCAAAAACGCTTCGATCCGGGTTTCAATGCCCGCATCCGCCGTATGGCTGTCAAGTTCGAGTGTAAGGGAAGGCTTGCGTCCCATGATGCTTCTGAAATAGCCGATCACAAAAGAATCCGGTCCACAGGAAAAATTGGTAATATAAGTGCCGAACAACTGGTCATGTCTTTTTACATAATTTGCCGCTTTCAGAATTAACTGCCCCATCCCCCAGTACATGTGGTCTTTGACCGGTTCAGGTCCAACCGGTAAAAAATCCATGGGAATCACCTGGACCCCTCTGGAAGCAAGCTTGTGCGGAATGCCCATATGGGCCTCCTCTACCATCCCGTTATAAGGACGGCCGAAGATAACGACACCAATTTTATCCGGATCAGCCTCAATGGAGGCCAGGGCCTTGTCACCAATCGCCCGCATTTCCTCAAAGCACTGATTTTGCATGATCACCGCCTGCTCGAAGGCCTTGTCCGCTGTTTCCCGATCCACCCCCATCTGCCGGGCCATGTCAACCAGGGCTTTCTTTGCCCCATGCAGCCCTCCGCTCATATCAATAAAAGGAACAAGCACGGTTGTGCCCCTTTCTTTTAATTGATACAGAGCCTTCCTGAAAGTGACCTGAAGATAAAAGGGCTCGCCCTGCACAAAGGGGCATACCTGAGAGACCGGATACCCGTTTTCAACCGGAA